>NZ_JAKRFB010000021.1:0-70434 GCF_022348315.1 Alteromonas sp. MmMcT2-5
TGGAAAACTGCACTCAAATGGTACAGCTCCATAGTCGACGGGGCCTGGACCGCAGGCACATGGAATTAAATTCGTGGGGATCCCTCAGGGTCAGAGTACATTTCTGTGTGGTTATTTTACTGGCGTAAAAAGGCACAGGCCGCGTTTGTTAATATCAATTGGGGTTTTGCTGATTAGATAAATGCGAGTGGGGGCAGTTACACGCAAAATTCCGCCTTCGGCATTTAAAAACTGTGAAGGCAAAAGTACAGACGTGTCTTCACTTTCTGAATTGTCGGTCTCGGCTTTCACTGCAAAGTGTGACAAACCGCAGTGATCCAGCCAACCTAATATATTATCTGGCGTTGCCACAAAATTATCGTGCCTCAATACGCTGCTATGTAGCGTAATATTCGCACCGAAGACGGGCTTATTCTCTATCGCCATTTGCGTGTTAGGCTTTAAATGCAGACGGTATAGTCCGTGTGCTTCAGGCACAATGTCATCATTCGCATCTGTATTATTCACTAACGTAAGCATACAAAGTTTCACAGGTTAGTTTGGATGGTTTTATTTTGGTGGACTTACGGCTAGCCTGCGTTGATGTGGATCAACTGCCCTTGGGTTTACGCACTTTGTATAAAAAATTAGGCTTCTTGTGCAACAAGCATCTCACCAAGACGCTGAATAGCTTCGGTGCGTGCAGCCTGCGTACTATCAATGAAATTAAAACGCAGGCAATGTCGATACTTACCTGTTGCCGAAAATAGTTGCCCTGGCGCGACATAAATTCCTTTTTGCTTGGCTTCGTCAGCCAGCTTCACGGAGTCATAACGGCTGTTTAGCTCTACCCAAAGCACATAGCCCCCTTGAGGGTAGCTAATACAGGTGTCGGCGGGAAAGTAACGCTTAATGTCTGAACGTAGTGCGTCTCGTGCACTTAGGTAATGGTGACGCATAGCCCGAATATGTTTGTCATAACCGCCTTGCTCAATGAAACTGGCTATAGCTAATTGGGGTAGAGTAGGGCACATAGAGCTACTGACATATTTAACGTGGAGCACTTTATTTCTATAGCTTCCCGGCGCTATCCAACCCACGCGAAAACCAGGCGCTAGCGTTTTTGAAAACGAGGAGCACAGTAAAACACGCCCATCTTTATCGAAAGATTTAATGGTTTTTGGACGAGGGTAAGCGTAGGCAATATCGCCGTAAATGTCGTCCTCTATAATGGCTACGTCGTACTCTCTGGCCAATTCATATAACGCTTTCTTTTTCGCCTCAGGCATAACGAATCCTTGAGGGTTATTTACCGTTGGGGCGACTAAAATGGCCTTGATCGGCCATTGATCAAGCGCTAGCTTTAATGCCTCTAAACTCAGTCCTGTTTCAGAGTCGGTGGGGATCTCTAATGCTTTTAATTCAGCGCCTTTTATAGCTTGCATAGCACCATAGAATCCGGGGGATTCTACCGCTATCACATCACCGGCGCTCGCCACTGCGCGAAGGCAAACAGATAAGGCTTCCTGGCAGCCAGAAGTCACAATGAATTCGTCGCTTTGCAACACACAGCCAGATGCTGCGGCCAATCGGCTTAGCTGTTTTCGCAGAGTTTCATCACCTTTTACGTCACCGTATATCATGCCGTCCAAGGCTCGATGTTTGGTGAGTTCATGCAGGCGTTTTATAAGCGGTTTAAGGGTTTTGGCAGTCATGTTGGGCATGGCATGCTGAAACTGGCACAGGGTTTTAGCGTCATGATCTTTATTGAAGGTATTAAGTAAAGTGTCTAGCACATCTTCCCATTGAGACACATCCATAGGGCGTTGCGGAGGCTTCGTCATGCTAGGGGTGTTATCTATTAAGATACTACGGGCGACAAAATAACCTGATTTAGGTTTTGCCTCTACCAGTTGCTGCGCTTCTAACACTCGATATGCTTCCTGCACGGTAGCTATACTTACTTTATGCTCCGTTGACAGCTGCCTAACCGAAGGTAACTTGTTCCCCACCTCAAAAACACCACGCTCGATTTGGGCTTTAAGTTCATTGGCTAATGTTTCGTAAAGCGTCATCGCAATATTTATTCTTATGAAGTCATCTGCATACAGATAACTATATCTTAATTGGCAGGAGCTTTTAACCATACAGATTGGTGAAATAACTACCATACAGACGTTACAATGACTAAACTGTATGGCTGTTTTTAAGTGTGTTTGGGTATGATGCATACAAAAATATGATTGTATTGTGTTGGTGAAAAACAAGCGTTTGGTTAACCGACCCCTTTCTTTTAAAGAAACGCATTGCTCACCTCAACACATAAGGACTGTCATGGAAACATCTTTACTCATCGCGCTTGCGACATTCGCGTTCATCAGTACGGTAACGCCTGGCCCGAATAATATGATGCTATTGGCTTCTGGGGCACAATACGGTTATAAACGTTCGCTGCCGCACATGCTGGGTATTGTAATTGGTGTTGCAGGTCTAATGATAAGCACACTGCTAGGCATTGGTGCGCTGTTCAACATATTTCCCGTACTGTACAGTGTGCTAAAAGTACTTGGCGTGGCATACCTGTTATGGTTAGCATTTAAAATTGCCACTGGCCCCGTAGATGAGCCAGTAGGCCTAGTAGAAAACAAAATTAAGTCGACCAAACGCCAAGGGCCGCTCAAGTGGTGGGAAGGGGCATTATTTCAGTTAATTAACCCTAAAGCATGGATGATGGCGTTAGCCAGCGTAGGCACGTTTTCACTGCCTGGCGAGCACTACACCCAATCTGGTATTGCGATTGTTACCGCTTTTGCCGTGATTGGTTTTCCAAGCATCTCGCTTTGGGCAGCGGTAGGCGCAAAAATACGCGTGTGGTTGAGTTCGCCAACTCGAAGACGGCAGTTTAACCTTACAATGGGCGCGGCCACAGCAGCCACGTTATTTTTGATAGTGTAACGGTTATATTAACTGGACGCTGGCCTTTTGGGTGTAAACCGATTGGCTGGTGTCTTTTAAAAAACTGATAAAGGGAACACGTAAAATGGAGTGGGTCGAAGTCTTTATTCAATACTTAAGAGCCTATGAACAAAAGGACCTAGACAGTGTTTCCGATATGTTTGCGGATGACATTGCATTAAGGGACTGGAAAATTTCTGTAAAAGGTAAACGGTTGGCCGTTGATGAAACACGTAAGAACTTTGAGAATGCTGACTCGATAGAAATAGATGTGCTGTCTACTATGGTAAACGAGAAGATGGTGTCTGGTGAGCTCAAAATTGTGGTGGATAAGTCTGAAACACTGTTCGTTGTTGATGTCTTGAAATTTAATGAAAACGGTAAAATCATAGCTATTCATGCTTATCTAGGACGCGACGATTAAATCTAGCGCAAACAATACAAATACAAGGAGCAGGTCTTCATGGAATTGAACCAAGTCACGTTACCCGTTACTAATATGGTCGAAGCGGTGGAGTTTTACCTTACACTTGGGTTCACTCAAATTGTAGATACACCGCATTATGCCAGATTCACCTGTCCTGAAGGCTCGTCCACTTTTTCGCTCTCTTTAGAAAGCGAAAGTGCTCAAAATCACAGTGTGATCTATTTTGAACACGAGGCGCTAGAAGAGTTGTATACCTCTCTTGTGGAAAAAGGTATTCGTTTTGAGCAGCCGCCAACGCAGCAGCGCTACCTTTGGAAAGAGGCCATTTTAAGAGATCCATCTGGCAACAAAATAAAGCTGTACTGGGCAGGAGAGAATAGAGTGAACCCGCCTTGGAAAGTGGAAATAAAGCAGTAGCCATTTAGATAAACTTCAAGAAAAACTGAGATAACCAGTGACAGACTCCCAAACTAGCGTGCACTTTCGCTTAACAAAATTAGATGCCATGCAGGCGTATACGCTAAAACGAGAAATTGAAGGCGCTTACTTTAGTAAGCGTGAAGAATTTGTAGATGAAAAAGGCTCAGGTGCGTTCATTGGCATGGTGCCTTTAAAAGAAAGCCTGTTTGACGAACTCAACGATTACGTTATTCGCCAGCAAATTCAATATGATGACTGCGATATTTATGTTGAATCAAAAATTGCTAACGGTGATATTGCCGTGCCAAGGGTGGTAAACAAATTGCTCAAATACATCGACTGCAAGCTGACTTTCGCTTTTGCGAAGTAGTTTCAATTGAGGTGCGCTACTTAAGCGTGAACCGCCAAGGCAAGGTTGTGTCATCTCGTGCACCTAGCTTACCGGATTGAGCGTCTTTTGCGTAGTCTATGCCAATGCGAGGCGAACTAGCGATGTGTTTGCTAGCAATGGCATGGTTACTTTCCTCAATCCAAATCAGAGTGTTATTTAACACAGGCTCACCGTTAAGCGCAGGTGTTATTGCAAGAGCTTGTGTCAGCTTAGCTGGACCGTCACATAGATTACGCAATGATGTCTTCATGCCGCGACGTTCACGCATTTTGTCTACACCTTCTGTAGGCTTAATTTTTCGGATCAGAACTGAATCAGTGTGGTCAGCGTCATTTGTAACAATATTCAACATACTGTGAGAACCATAAATGGTGTAGATGTAAGCAACGCCGCCTTGCTTTTTAAGTGTTGTTATCGAAGAAGGGCGCCGCAACAGGTGTTTTTCCATGGCAAGATCCTGATGACCACGGTAGGCTTCCGTTTCTGTTATCGTTCCCCCGGTTAGTACGCCGTCGACATTACTAAACAAGAAGTTACCAATGAGCGATTTCGCTATATTGACGACATCGCTATCAGTGAAAAAAGAACGCTGTATTTTTCGTTTAGGTTTATTAATCAACAAATTAAGACGACTTCATAATTTCGCTGTGAGATTTTAGCACTTTGCTACCGTCGTCCTGTTCAATGAGATATGCTGGGTCGCTGTCGCTAGCCTCTCGTTTTACCGACGAACCCTTAATCGTGCGCTCTACATCATTGGTAAATTTTTCTCTGATATTACCCGTTGCACTACCGTTTCCCCATTCCCATTCTACTTCTGTATTTACCGCATAATGTTTCATAATTTTTCCCTAAGCCACTAAATCAACTATTAACTTAGTTGTTTAACGAAAAGAATAAGACCTGAGTTCAAAAAGGGGGAAAATAAGGATGGTAAAAAAGTAAAGAAAGTTTGAAACTCTAGGGCCTGTTGACCTTTGTTGTACATTTTTGCAGCGGTCTGTGTGCCATCTAGACAAGGCGGATGTTTGACGGTTTAGTGGTTCTAAATCGAAAACATTCAACGCAGTATAGATGGCACAAAGGCGCTGCCCGAAGGGGTCGTTATGGAAGCCTTTTACTCTTTGTCACAGTCCTTTAACTTAGCTCGCTAGGCTTGCAGGACTGTTTCGCGATTAAAAGGCTTCCATTTAGACCAAAATTCGTACACCAAAGGTCAACAGGCCCTAGGATAGGGTTTCAATTTGTTTTTGTTTGGGTAGTTGTTTTTGCGTAGCTGAACTCCCGGCGGTAGCAATAACGACTAAAGCCACTGCAAACCATTGTGAAAGCGTGAGGGTTTCATCAATAATGATGAACGCCGCTATGGCTGCAACGGCAGGCTCAACACTCATCATAATGCTGAAGGTTTGCTTAGGCATATTGCGCATCGCACTCATTTCTAACGTATATGGAATAGCCGACGAGAATACGCCTACAGCGAACCCGATGAAAATAGCCTGTGGCGAGAGTAAGGCGATACCTTGACTTGCAACGCCAATAGGCACTACACAGATAGCGGCCACTAGCATGCCTAATGTTACCGTAACACCGCCAGAACCTTCGTTGCCTGTTTTGTTTCCAAATACGATGTAACCGGCCCAAAACGCTCCGGCTGTAAGGGCAAGAATAACGCCGACGGGATCTAAGCTCTCGGCCGACGCGCCGCCAATATCGGGAAGCAGCAAACAAACGCCTGCAACGGCTAAAATAGCCCAAGCAAAGTCTCTCTTTTTTCTGGCACTAAAAAATGCCACAGCCAATGGTCCGGTGAACTCAAGCGCAACACCTATGCCAAGGGGAATACGCTCAATCGCAAGATAGAAGATGATATTCATTGCGCCTAAGCAAGCGCCGTAGAAAATAACGTTACGCCATCCTTTTGCGCTTAAGCGCGCTCTCCAAGGCCTAAAAATTATTGTTAACACCAACGCGGCGAAAAACGCACGAAGAGCACTGGTGCCTTCAGGGCCGACGATAGGAAAGAGTTGCTTCGCAAACGATGCACCAGACTGTATGGTTACCATCGCCAGAAGCACTGCGACTATGGCAAGTAAAAAACGTTGATTCACAATATATTGCAACCTGGATGAGACAAAACAGGATTATATTTGTTCTAAAACTGAAATGCTCGTTGATAAGGGAAAGTATTGAAAATTAAAAGGTGATAACAGCTAGTTTCATTATTTTAAACCAATGAGCCTTTTACTTTGCAGTTAGAATACACATGAAAAGTAAGTGAAATAACCAAGATCTGAATGGTGGGCAAAGCACAAGCGTGTATCATGATTATCTCGCACAAATAAATGGAATAAAGACATGGAAATGCGACAACTCTCTTCACCGATAGATATTAAAGGCTTTTCGGTGATTACCAATAATCACACTGAATTCTCACCACAGGGAAAGATACCCACACTTTGGCAAAGGTTTGATAATTCGATAGCTGTTGACTATAAAGGCGGCGAGCGAGTGTATGGCGTGTATTTCAACTACGAATCCGATCATTCCGGTGACTTTTCCGTGTTGGCTGGGTTTGACGGTGACTCAGTGCCCGAACATTTAAAGGTTGAGCACATCACTATTCCCGCAGGAAAGTATCTCGTTTTTTCGCGACAAGGTGAAATGCCGCAAATTGCCATTGATGCATGGAGCGATATTTGGCGCTATTTCACAGAAGGAGGTGCCGAGTATGAAAGGACGTTTTCAATAGACTTCGAGCACTATGTGAATGGCAATCATATAGACGTCTATATAGCGATAAAATGACGTCATGTTAACTTTATAATAAAAAAACGGCGCTAATAAGCGCCGTTTTTATCATTGCTCAATATTACGTAAATTACATTTTGTACGCTACGGTAACGTATCCGAAGCGGCCAATATTGTCGTACGCGCCGTCTATTGAACCCGTGCCTGTCGTGCCTGTCGGTAGCGCACGGTTAAACAGGTTATCAATACCCACGGTTAGGCTAACACCGTTAGCAAAGTTGTAACCCGCGGTCACGTCAGTCACAGCGTATGAAGGCAGTTCCATACGGTTGCTCGGATTTGGGTTACGCGCTAACTCTTGGTTGTCGTAAAGGCTTGAACGTTCTAGGTAGCGAGTTTTCCAGCTTGCTTCCCAATCACCACGGCTATAGTTGATGGTGAATACACCCTGCCAATCAGATTCACCTGCCGTACCTGCGTACTGATAGAATACCTCAGGGTTATCTTGGAATGGGAATTCTTTGCGGTCTTTAAGGTAAGTCGCAATCAAGCTAGTACGGAATGCGCCTTCTAGCGCGTCGAAATCATATCCTAGTTCGAAGTCGATACCCTTGGCTTCTTGACCCGCGATGTTCAATGCATAGCTACGAATCTGAGTGATTTCACCGGTAGTTCCATCACGGTCGATAAGGCCACAGTATACGTTGTTAATACCCGACTCAGAGTCAACACAGCGGTCCAAAATTGTTTGGCCGTCAATAGACGAAATCGCGTCTGTCAGCTCGATTTCCCAGTAGTCAACAGTAGCGGTAAAGCCTTCAAACCAGCTAGGAGTATAGACAACACCTAGTGTTTTAGAGATTGAGCTCTCCGCTTGCAAGTCAATGTTTCCACCGTTTACGCCTTCTAGCGTTGCTGAGTCGTAATCAGAGTTGAAATCTGCAGGGATACCTAACGCTGCACAGTTTGCAATGCGTTGGTCGGCGTTGGCTAAGTCAGCAAGGTTGTCTGTACGACATGGATCGTCTACGCGGAAGAAGGTTTGGCTTGCTTCACCATAAAGTTCACCGATGTTCGGCGCGCGTAGTGCAGATGATTTTGTCGCACGTAGACGTAAATCTTCATACACTTTCCAATCTAGACCAAGCTTCCAGCTTTTCGCGTTGCCAATCGAAGAGTAGTTGGCAATACGCGCCGCAGTATCAAATGTCAGCATTTCTACGCCAGGGAGATCGGCAAGTAGTGGAATAGTAACTTCAGTAAATACTTCTGATACATCGTAATCGCCTTTATCTTCACCTAGAGTGTTGAAAAAGGTACCCGCTGCATTATCAGGTTCTTCAATTTCGCTTTTTTCTTTGCGATATTCAACACCGGCTGCAAAGCCAACGTATCCTGCAGGTAATTCATAAATACCAGAGTTTGCGATGGTTGCGCCAGCGTTGTATTGTTCAATTTTGCTTGTGCCAACTGATGTAGTATTGACGTAGTCAATTGCTTCTTGTGAAGGCTGACCAAAGCCCATAATGTTCAGCGGTACACAGCCGTCATCACTACCTGACGCACAAACAATGTTTCCATCGCCGTCAGTTACTGCATTAAGTGCATTTTCGAAGTTTTGCAAAACAAGGTTGTTGCGGTTCTCACGCTCTAATTCAGTTTTGCCGTAGTTTACAAATGCCTCGTAGCTCCACTCGTCACCCATGTAGCCTTCGATACCTAGCACGTAGCGATAAGTTTCACGCTCGTCTGCTTCGGTGCGGCGCCCTAGGTCAGTCATCATGCGGTTAAGCTGAATGCTGTCTAGTTCGTTTTCATCCATGTATGCGGCAACGCTATCATCTAGAAAGGCATTGTTACGATAAATGGTTGTCTCTGAGCCGCCATAGAAGAAAGCAGGCTGGCCCATTGTAATTGCACGAGTACGCGCGTACTTAGCCTGTGCATACACTGTGGTGTCGTCGTTTAGCTCGTAGTTACCTTTTACATTTAGGTTAGTACGATCAAACTCAGGCTGAAGCTGCGTAAACTGGCGCAGGTTAAACGAATCACAGTTTGCGCAGAACGCACCGTCTACTTGGTCACCGGTGTAGATTTCGCGAATTGAACCGTCAGCGTTGAAAGTCTGAGAGTTGCCGCCAAAAACGCCAGAGTTGTTTAGTGTGTAGTAGCCCGCATTAGCAGTGTAAAAGTTGTCAGGAAATGCCGTTGAATTTAACTGGTCATCACTGCGCTCGTATCCCATGATGCTTTCAAAGCTCATATTACGATACGACGTTGCAGTCCAAGGGTTGTCAAGGGCCTCTAAAGCTTCTTGTGAGCTGTATTCGGCTGCAAAAGCAATGTTGCCGCGATCATTGTCGAAGTTAAAGCCGTATGATGCTTGGTATTTATCGTTCTTATAACCGTTTTCCTGTGCAAAGCCTTGCGTCGCACTCACGTCGAAACCTTCAATGTTCTTTTTAAGAATGAAGTTAACAACACCAGTTACTGCATCTGCACCATAAACCGCAGAAGCACCGCCAGTAACGATTTCTACGCGCTCAATCCATGAAGTAGGGATGGTGTTGGTATCAACCGCTGCAGAACCTGCTGAAGAAGATACGTGACGTTTACCGTCTACCAATACTAACGTGCGGTCAGTACCCATACCTCGTAGGTCAAGAATATTTAGACCAGCAGTTCCAATAAATTGACCTGAATTACCCAATGAGAATGTGTTTGCAAGTGAAGGAAGCTCATTAAGCACCTCACCAAATATTCATCGCACCTGAATTAAGAAGTGACTCACCAGAAATGGCTGTTACTGGTGATGGAGCGATAGCGCCCTGACGAGAGATACGAGAACCGGTGACCTGAATTTTTTCAACGTCAGCGCTTTCATTTGTTGAGTCCTGTGCAAGAACGTTGCCTGAGGTCAACGCGACACTTCCTGCTAATGCTAACTGAACTGCAGTTGCAATATTTTTCATGGATTGTTCCTAGTGAATTAGATTTACGTGCTTGTTGTTGGTTAACGCCCCGTAAATAGGCAAGGGCTAGCCAAATTGCATGCGTAGTTTTTACTTATGTTGCAATGGCGCGCATTCTAATTATCTAGTATTAAATAAATCAATTTTTTGCGGTGAATTAAATTCTAGCTATGAAAGAGTTAACTTAATTTTAAAGAATTTATAAATAGTAGGTTTAATTAATATTTTTAAGTATTGTATTAATAATGTTCAATAATTGTTTTTATATTGACCATGTGGTCGAAAAGTGTCTTTTTAGAGCGCTTATTAGGCGGTTTTCGTCTTGTTTTTAATTTTCTTGGTTAATTTTGAGTTAGAAGGTTTTTGCTCGTATATTGCACTAACTGAGTAAATTTAAACCGTGTATATTAAAGTTTCTTTTTTTAACGTGAATAATAGTTGTTTTGTCGCTGTTTTAAATCAGGTAATTGCTAATGTTGCTCATAAGTTAAATGTTTGTTGCTTTTCCATGTGTTATATTTTTCCTCTTATTTCTTAATGATGTTTTTAATTATCCTTGATTCTGTGGAAACTATAAATAATGTAAGGGAGTTAACCTTAAATAAGGTCGAATAGATGAGAATAACGCTGATACTGTTTTGAACCGCTAGAAATAAAAAAGCCCACGTTGATATGGGCTTTAGTGCGCTTTCAAAATGCTCTTGCTTAACAAAAGTTTTGAGGCGTATTAAGCACTGAGCTTCTGAGCTAATTCCTGCCTTACTATTTCAGCGCCAGCGCTGAGCGCCTCAAGCTTGCCTCGAGCAACCTGTCGTGAAAGGGGCGCCATACCACAGTTTGTACAAGGGTAGAGTTTGTCGGCATCCACGTACTTTAATGCTTCACGTAATGTAGCTGCTACTTCTTCTGGTGTCTCTATTGTGTCAGTTGCAACATCAATAGCGCCCACCATCACTTTTTTGCCTTTAAGAAGCGAGATCAGTTCAATGGGTACATGAGAGTTATGGCACTCCAGAGAAACCATATCAATATTGGATTTTGCTAACTTAGGAAAGCTCTCCTCATATTGTCGCCACTCAGAGCCTAATGTCTTCTTCCAATCGGTATTAGCTTTGATGCCATATCCGTAGCAAATGTGCACTGCAGTTTCGCATTTAAGCCCTTCAATGGCTCTTTCTAAAGCGGCAATACCCCATTCATTGACTTCATCGAAAAATACGTTAAACGAAGGTTCATCAAACTGGATAATGTCAACACCAGCAGCCTCAAGCTCCTTTGCCTCTTGGTTTAGTATTTTGGCAAACTCCCACGCAAGTTTTTCGCGACTTTTATAATGGTCGTCGTACAGCGTATCAACCATCGTCATAGGACCAGGTAACGCCCATTTGATGGGCTGATCGGTTTGGCTTCTCAAGAACTTTGCGTCTTCAACGAACACTGATTTTGGCCGTGTAACAGCTTGGGTAACGACAGGTACGCTAGCGTCGTAGCGATTGCGAATACGTACGGTTTTACGGTTTTCAAAATCAACACCGTCTAGGTGCTCAATAAAAGTAGTTACAAAATGCTGACGGGTTTGCTCACCGTCACACACAATATCGATGCCTGATAGAGCTTGTTCCTGAAGCGTAACGCGAAGCGCGTCTTTTTTGCCTTCCTCTAATGCTTCATCTTCTAGCTTCCACGGCGACCACAGGGTTTCAGGCTGTGCAAGCCACGATGGTTTTGGAAGACTGCCTGCAATTGAAGTGGGGAGTAGTTTTTTCATGTGATTCGCTTTCTTCTAATCAATAATTTGTATGGATGCGCGAAGGGCAGAACCTGCTGCCCTTATCATAGTTTTGTTGTCGCAACGTGTGCGGTTTGAATATCGCAAGTATTTAAATGAACGGATCAGGCGTAGCTTGCTGTGAATTGCGCTAACTTGTGTTGATAAGGCTTTATAAAGTTCTCTTCTACGAACTTGCCCTGTTCAACGGCTAGATGAGTCCGCTCTTCACGGTCATAAACAATGCGAGTCACTGAGTGATCGCTATTTTTCAAGTTTGGTTTGTAGCTTAAACCTGCCTGGGCGTTAGCGTTATAAATCTCAGGGCGATAAATTTTCTGGAAGGTCTCCATCGTAGCAATAGTGCTGATAAGTTCTAAATTGGTGTAGTCGTTTAACAAATCACCAAAGAAATAAAATGCAAAAGGAGCAGCACTGTTTGGTGGCATGAAATAGCGCACGTTTAAGCCCATCTTCTTGAAATACTGTTCAGTTAGTGATGATTCATTAGGCTGATATTCAACGCCTAAAACGGGGTGCTGATTTTCTGTTCGACGGTAGGTTTTATTGTCGGAAACGCTTAAACAAATGACCGGCAGCTTTGAAAAATGTGCTTTATAGGCTTCTGAATTAACGAAATACTTAAACAACTTTCCGTGCAGATCACCAAAATCGGTAGGGACACTGAACGAAGACTGGCCACGGTTGTGATTAGATAGACGAACGCTAAAGTCATAATCGCGCACATAAGACGAGAAGTTGTTTCCTACAATACCTTGAGTGCGTTTACCCGTTTTTTTGTCAATTATATTGGTTTGTAAGATTTCGATAGTTGGGAATGTGTTGCCGTTACCCTCAACGTCGATATCTACCGACACAATTTCAAGTTCGACAGCATAGCGATCGCCACATTCATTATCCCAGCTAGCCAGTGCATTGAAGCGGTTGTTTATCATGCTTAGTGCATCGCGCAAATTTTCTTTGCGGCGTTGACCACGAGCTAAATTGGCGAAGTTGGTGGTGATGCGTGTGTTGTCTGAAGGGCGATAATCTTCATTAAACTGAACGCTGTTAATAGTAAAAGAGAAATCTGTGTTCACGTTGTTGTTCATGAGAATGCGCTTCTATTCCTAAAGTTAAACCGAGTAGTGAGACTGCTGTAAAAGCTATGAACACGTTATACGTTGATTTAACTATGAATAAAAATGACTTATTTTCATTTTATCATGAAATATTGTCATATATTGAGCGGGCGAAGAGCTAGTCGCCTACTATTGAGGTGGTAGATCTTTACTTGAAGTTGAGGTTTGCCACGAAATGCACAAATTATGCGTGTCTGATAAAACGTAATCATCACCGCCACAGTGACCAGTTTTTGTATGTGGCGGTCTATCCGCCGCTAATGATTGCGTAACGCATCAATTAATTCGTCTTTGCTCATGTTAGAGCGACCTTCAATGCCGACTTCCTTGGCCTTTTGATACAGTTCCTCTTTAGTGCGATCCTCGTACTTTTTGCCTTTTCCACCATCTTTAGAAGGCGTTTGTTCGCTATTGGCTTGCGCATTGGCAATGCGCGCCGACTTCTCTTTGCTATAGCCTTCCTCGCGAAGGGCTTCGTAAGTGTCGTCGTTTTTAATTTGGTTGCCGTGGTCCTTAGACATGTTTAACTCCTGTTTTGCATACTGAGTAATCGATTAATGTTTCGCCGTAATTCTTACTTTGTATTTATATAGATGGATTACACAGTCGTTTAAAAGGCAGGCTTCAAGTGCGAAGAACCAATAGCGAGAGAGTGCTGCGCCTTTAACATCAGTAAAAATGTCATTCATCGCAAACGCCAAAAACGACAAAATAACGCTGCACCGTAATGTAACGACTTAACGCGTTAAAACTTCTTATGTTGTCAATTTTAGTGCGCCACATGCACGTAAAAAGTGCATTTATGTCAATGGTTTAGCGTTTTTATGCTATTGCGCGTTCAAAATTAAGCCTTTAGTCTAAAGTGAATATAGACGGAAGGCAGAGCGAAATATGAATAAAAATGAACAACAGAGTACCGTGAATTCTTCACGCCGTAATTGGTTAAAGTCTGCGGGATTAGGTGCAGGAGCAGTAGCGCTAACGACCAGCGTTGACAGTATTATGGGCGACCTTCGTGCCGCAGGTATGCAAACTGAACACTTCCCGTCTGCTACCCCCAATGTAAACGATGGTCTTATTCGCTTATCGTCAAATGAAAACGCCTTTGGGCCGTCAAAAAAAGCCGCAAAGGCAATGCAAAGCGAGCTTTTAAACCTAGCGCGTTATACCGACGCTACGGTTGAAGTGTTAGCGCAAAAAATTGCTGAGCAAGAAGGCGTATCTGCTGAGCAAATCGTAATTACGAATGGATCTTCACCTATTCTTTTTGGCTATGCGGACTGGATCACCAAAAACGGCAATAAGCTGGTAACGTCTATGGCAACCTACGAAGGCGTACCACGGGGCGCTGAGTTTATGGGGGCAGACGTGACCTACGTGCCGTTAGCCAATGATATGACTTTTGACCTAGATGCAATTGAAGCTGCAGTAACCGAAGATACGACTGCTGTGTACGTATGTAATCCAAATAATCCGACAGGGAGCATGGTAGATGCGGCGAAGCTTACCGCTTTTGCAAAACGCGTATCGAAGAAAGCACAGGTTTTCATCGATGAAGCCTACATTGAAATGTCTGATGCTTACCCCGCTAATGTGCAATCGAAGCTAGTAGCTGAAGGGTACAACGTGGTGATTTGCCGCACCTTCTCTAAAATTCACGCCATGGCGGGACAGCGTCTCGGTTACGCCATCATGCCTGCTGAGCAAGCTAAAACAATGGGCGGTATGCTGCGCATGGGTGGTGTGAATTACTTGGCATTAGTAGCGGGTATGGCAAGTATGGATGATCATGAGAACTTAAACACAATGCGCTCACGCATTAAAACTGAGCGTGAAAAGTTAGTAAAAGTAGCTAAAGAGTTAAAGCAGCCGTTTGCGCCAAATCCACAAGGGAATTTTATTTACATAGATACGGGCATGCCGCACGATAAATTTGCAGAAAAGATGAAAGCTCAAGGTATAAAGGTCGTAGGGCGTACGTGGCCTGGGTACGACTCATGGTCACGCATTAGCGTAGGGACACCTGAAGAAACTGACGCGTGCGTTAAAGCATTAAAAGCGGTACTCGCTTAAAAAACAACAATAACACCTAGCGCAGAGAGAAAAGGCTGAACGCAATTTGTGTTCAGCCTTCGTTTTTTGAATCGCTATTTCTCGATAGCAAACGTTAAGCCTGCTTTTTCTTCTAAACGGCGGATAAGCTTGTTACCAAGTGCTGCCGCAGGTGTGAAGAAACCACCAGATAAACTAACGTCTTTGCACAAGCAAAGGGCAGATTCTGAAATCATTTTACTGGTAGAGCCGTAACCTGGATCCTTGTCGCCTTTTACCGATACGGCTAGCATATCACCATTGGTAGCGGTACCCACAAACATGACATCGTAAAAGCCATTTTCGCGCTCTTCTTTGCTCGGGCCTTCACCTGGTTTAGGGCCATCATCACTTGCAAGCGACTTATCTTTGGCAACGTGATTCGCCATGGCTTCACCTTTCTCACCTGGGCCAGTCATCATCATTTCATCATATTGAAAGTTCTTGCCGTAGCTATATCCGCCCAGGTAGTTCGTGCGATGAACGTTTTTAGTATTGATGGCCGCCATAATAAATGGTGCAACCCATGTGCCTAACTGCTCATCGAAGTAAGGTTTATTGCCATCGGGCTGTGGCTGATTTGACGCGCCATCGGTTAATGAGTGCGGGTTAATAAGTGCCGCCATGACAGACTTATCTTTGTGCGCAGCCGCCATGGTCGCTTTTAAACTTGCAGCCGTACCGCCAGAGAACGTGCCCTGCATTTTACGAACGCGACCTTTTACATATTCAATGACATCGCCAGTTTGCTTTTTTGCATGTTCTTGAAGGTAGTACACACCAAGGTCAAAAGGCACAGAGTCAAAGCCACACGAGAACACAATGTTTGCGCCGGTTTCTTTAGCTTTCGCTTCGTACTTATTGATCATTTGGTGCATCCAGGCTGGCTCACCGCAAAGATCTGTATAGCCGGTGCCGTTATCGACACATGCAGAAAGTAACTTTTCACCGTAAATTTGATACGGACCAACAGTGGTAAGTACAACGGCTGTGCGCTTCGTCAACGCATCTAGCGCGTCGTCATCATCACCATCGGCTACAATGCTAGCAACGCTTTCACTAATGCCTAGCTCCTTTTTTACGCCGTTGAGTTTAGCTTCGTTTCGGCCTGCGACCGCCCACTTAACGTTGTCATCGCTGCCATACTGAGCCTGAAAATATTCAGCTACTAACTTACCCGTAAAACCTGTAGCACCGAAGATAACTACATCAAATTCCCGTTCGTTACTCATTGTTTTGTCCTGTTTTATTTCGTTTCGACACGTGTCATCAATATGCGTTACTCAATATACGCACAAGCACCCATATCTATCATTTTTTTCGGTAATATTTGTCTATTCACGAAATTAAATGGTGAGCATAAAAAGCGTTAGCTTAATGATTCTACAAACTCAGCTAGCCGTGAAAGCCCTTCCTCCAAGCGTTCAATGCTAGTGGCGAAAGACAGTCTTACGTAATGGTTTGCATTGTGCTCACCAAAATCATTACCCGGCGTAAGCGCTACATGATGTTGTGAAAGTAGGGCATCACAAAATTCAATTGCACTTAGCCCTATGTGCTTAATATTGATGTAGGCATAAAACGCACCGTCAGGCTTTGCATCTAAACCAAGCCCCATATTTTCAAGTGCACTAAAAACAAGGGAAGCACGCTTTTCCAGCGTATGGCGGTTTTGCTCGCATTGCGCCAATGCTTCTGGTGTAAAGCATGCAAGAGCAGCCTTTTGCGATAGGGTAGAGGGGCAAATAAACAAATTCTGCGCGAGTTTTTCAACGATGGGCGTCATCGCTTCAGGTACCACACACCAGCCAAGACGCCAGCCGGTCATGCCAAAATATTTGGAAAAACTGTTTATTACGACCACTGTTTCTTCAAGCTGTGCATTGGCAAGTACGGTTTGAAGTTTGGTATCAGTGCCCAAGGTCGATTGGGAAGCGAATGTATCATTGCGTACATCAAGATCAGCCGAAAGCGATAGATCCAAGTAAATTTCGTCAACAATTAAAAAGCCACCTTTGGATTTGCAGTACTCGCCAATTTTAGTCAACTCTTCTGCATCTATAACCGTACCAGTAGGATTGGCAGGTGTGGCAATAAGTACGCCTTTCGTGTTGTGCTTCCAATTATCGGCAACACTTGTTACGGTTAGCTGAAAGTTATCCTCACTGCGTGTTGGTACCAGCGTTACCTCTGCGCCAAATGCGTTTAAAAAACGTCGGTTACAAGGGTAAGAAGGGTCGCCCAATATCACGTTGTCGCCTGGTTCAACCAAGGCAGCACTTGCCAAAAGTAAAGCGCCAGAAGCCCCAGCGGTCACGACCACTCTAGAAGGGCTTACCGCTACGCCATGTTTAACTTCATAAAAGCGTGCAATGGCTTCACGTAGTTCAGGCATGCCCAGCGCCGAGGTATAGGGAAAATCTGGGGCACTCAAGCTTTCTTTCATTGCCTCGAGTACTGCCGCGGGTGCGCCGAAATCAGGCTCGCCTAAATTAAGTCTTATAACATCTTTACCTTGCTGTTCTAGTGTCGTGGCTTTTTCGCCATAGGCCATAGCAAGAAACGGAGAGATCGCCGTAGCGCGAGAGGCAAACTTCAAAATAAAACCCTTATTAGTAAGTGCCAATTCAAACTGTACCGCAATTAGTGATCACTCTTGGTCATGATTCAAGGGAATTCTTCGAGAAGTACAATTAACTCGCTGACTTACTTCATAGCTAACTATTTAAACGAACAAACTTTTCGGCCAGCTCGTCTAGTGACTCTCTATTGTTCGGGTCGGGCTTAACCACATCGATAGGGCATACCGCTACGCAAGTAGGGGCATCGTAATGCCCCACGCATTCTGTACAGCGTAACGGGTCTATTTCATACACTTTATTACCCATGCTTATAGCGGCATTAGGGCATTCGGGTTCGCACATGTCGCAGTTAATGCAGCTATCAAGAATAAGCAGTGCCATGCATTATGCCTCGCTCGCGTTTTCGGGTGTTACTGCACTAGGAGCTTTTCGAAACGGATTGCGGGTATCAACGCCTTCATCTAAATTTCGCAGCAGTAGGGCAAAGTTTAGAGACACATCGCTGGGTATCGGTATTCTTACTTGGTGTCCTGAACCCTTAGCATCCGTAATAGAATGGTTTCTCTTATCCAGCATCTCATTTAGAGTAAAGGTAATGTTGCCGCTTGGCGTCATCAACTCAAGCGAGTCACCTACACAGAATTTGTTTTTAACGTTTATAATTGCATAGCCAGACTCTTCACAACGGTCAATCACTTCACCAACAAATTGCTGTTTATCGCTGACTGAGTGGCCATACTCATAGTTCTGATACGCGTGGTGCGCATGGCGACGCAAGAAACCCTCGGTATAACCTCGATGAGCTAAAGTTTCCAAGCTTCCCATTAATGTACTATCAAAAGGCTTTCCTGCTACCGCGTCGTCAATTGCTTTTCTATAGACTTGAGCGGTTCGGGCACAGTAGTAATGTGATTTAGTGCGGCCTTCTATTTTTAAACTATGCACGCCCATTTGGGTTAACCTGCCAACATGTTGCACGGCACGCAAATCTTTAGAATTCATAATATAGGTGCCATGTTCGTCTTCAAAAGCTGGCATCAGTTCTCCAGGCTTTTCCTTTTCTTCTAACATAAACACTTTGGGGCTTGGCGTGCCTTCACCAAGGGTAGGATTTACCACTTGAGGTGCTGTAACTGCCTTATTAATCTCACTGGTTAGAACGATGTCGCCAGTTTCGTTTTCCTCGCCTGCCTTAACATCGTAAGACCATCGACAAGCATTGGTACAAGTGCCCTGATTAGGATCGCGTTTATTCATATATCCAGACAATAAGCAGCGCCCCGAATACGCCATACAAAGCGCGCCATGCACAAACACTTCCAACTCCATGTCTGGAACATGCTCGCGAATAGTTTCAATTTCTTCCAAAGAGAGCTCTCGGGACAAAATAACGCGCTCTATGCCTTGTTTCTGCCAAAACTTCACCGTGGCGTAGTTCACCGCATTGGCCTGCACACTCAAGTGAATAGGCATTTCAGGGAAGGCGTCGCGCACCATCATAATAAGCCCTGGGTCCGACATAATTAACGCATCGGGCTTCATAGCAATTACTGGTGAAATATCTTTTAAGTAGGTACCTAGCTTACTGTTGTGCGGAGCAATGTTGCTTACTACATAGAACTTTTTACCTAAAGCATGTGCTTCTTCTATGCCTATCGCTAAGTTTTCAAGGCTGAATTCGTTGTTTCTTACGCGAAGCGAGTAGCGTGGCTGCCCAGCATAAACAGCATCAGCGCCATAGGCGAAAGCGTAGCGCATGTTGCGTAAGCTACCCGCAGGTGCAAGCAACTCTGGCGCGATTAACGTTTGGTTTGGCAATGTTGAAACTGAGTCTTCACGTAGGTTAGAAGAGCTGCGATTAGGTGATAATTTTGAAGTCATAGATAAAAACCGCTACTAGACGCTTTAAACAAGGCGGCGGATTTTATAAGCCGTAAAATACCTCTACAACTCAAACAAAGCTTGGTGTTGACCAAGATCAAATAATTTGTTGTCGCTCATGTTTTTGAATGTTTAAACGGCAATTGAGCAGAGTCAATGCCAGCTGTTTTCTTCCATATAGTTGCGTTTTTAGTGCATTACCTTCGGTAGGAAAAACCAAGCCTGTTCACAGCTAAATAACAAGCAAAAAGAGCGCACTAAACGATGAACTACCATGGGCAAAACCCACCACATAGGGTAGGCTAGAAATTCACAATAATAAGGACTAACTGCATGCTGCAATTGAACATTTTTCATAAAGCGGCGCGACAAGTAAAAGCATCGGGCAAATCGGCCATTGCGATTACCGTATTATTTGTCGTGTCTACGTCTTCCGCATTGGCAGCGCTGCCAAGCATTGGTGAATTCACCAGCGATATGACCAAAAAAGATGGCTTAATTCCTGTTTACTATGACGATGAAAGTGACAAAGTTTACTTGGCGGTGCCAACAGACCACGCCGAATACCTGTTTCAAAGTAGTTTGCCGTATGGCGTAGGGTCTAACGACATTGGCCTTGATCGCGGCCAGCTAGGCAATACGCGTTTAGTAAGCTTTGAAAAATTTGGAAACAAGGTTTTATTAAAGCAGCACAACACCAAATATCGAGCAGCTCACGGCAGCGACGCTGAGAAACAGAGCATTGATGAAGCCTTTGCTGATTCGGTTATCGCAGGTTTTACGCTGGTAGCCAAAAACGACCGTGCCAGTCTAATAGATTACACACCGTTCTTATTAAGCGATATTCACGGCATTGGCAATCGCTTAGCGGGAACTAACCAAGGCAGTTTTAGCGTAGATAACATGCGAAGCGGCGTGTATTTACCTAAAACCAAAGGCTTTGAAAAGAATACTGAATTAGAGGCTTTAGTCACCTTTGCAGGTAAGAAGCCAGGCGAATACGTGCAGCAAGTTACGCCCGACCCAGAAAGCTTGTCGGTGCATTTGCATCACTCGTTTGTGGCACTGCCTGACGACAATTACACGCCCAGAGAGTACCACCCGTACTCGGGCTACTGGAAATTCAGTTACTTTGATTATTCAACGCCTATCAGCGAGCCTACTGAACAGCGTTTTATTACCCGCCATCGTTTAAACAAGAAAACCCCGCATGCTGCAATGAGCGAAGCAGTGGAGCCTATTGTGTATTACCTAGATCCTGGTACTCCAGAACCCGTAATGACCGCGCTTAAAGAAGGGGCGAGCTGGTGGAATCAAGCCTATGAAGCCGCAGGCTACAAAGATGCGTTTCAGGTGAAAGTATTGCCCGAAGGTGCCGACCCAATGGACGTGCGCTATAACGTAATCAACTGGGTACATCGCGCAACGCGCGGTTGGTCTTATGGTTCGTCGGTTGTCGACCCGCGCACTGGTGAAATTATCAAAGGTCACGTTACGCTCGGCTCATTGCGTGTAAGACAAGATTATTTAATTGCCCTTGGCCTAACCAGTCCTTTTAAGGACGGCAGCACCGACACCACTGCACAGCAAGAAATGGCTTTAGACCGCATTAGGCAGCTTTCAGCCCACGAAGTAGGGCACACATTGGGTATAGCCCACAACTTTGCGGCAAGTGAAAATAACCGTGCGTCGGTAATGGATTATCCTCATCCCAAAATTAGTATTAAAAACGGCAAAATTAGCTTGGAAGGCGCGTATGATAAAGGCATAGGCGCATGGGATATTCACGCCGTCGCGTATGGCTATCAAGATTTTGCCAGCGACGTAGAGGCAACGGAAGCCTTGGCAAAAATTATCGTAAAAGGCCGTAATGAGGGTTTAAGTTTTAAGTCAGACCCCGATACCCGCAGTAGTCGTCATGCATCAGCAAATGGTCATATGTGGGAAAACGGTAGCAATCCGCTAGATGCTTTCGATGAAATTTCACAAGTGCGCGAACTGGCGTTAGCCAATTTGGGTTTAGACACCTTAAGCCCAAATAGCAGTTTATCCTCGCTTGAAAATGCTTTAGTGCCTATTTACTTACTCCACCGTTATCAGTTAGAAGCCGTTGCAAAGCAAGTCGGCGGTTTAGTGTATGAATACGAGCGCAAAGGTGACTACACCCAAGCACAGGGCCAACAGTTTGTAGCACCTGCGGTGCAGCAGCGCGCAATGCAACAGTTAATTACTGCCACTACTGCTGATTACCTGACTATACCTGAATCGGTACTCGCCCTTATTCCACCTACAGCCTATGGCGACGATATTACTCGCGAGCACTTTAAGGGCAAAATGGGGTTAATGTTAGACCCTGTTTCTGCCGCTGCTTCAGCATCTAACTTTGCGTTTGAATTACTATTGCACCCAGAGCGCTTAAACCGCTTAGAGTGGCAAACAAGAAGTAGTAATGACAGACGCAAAAAAGTAGGCGTTTCTATGCTGGTGAAGCAAATACTTAACGTTCACTGGTATAAAAATAAGTCACAAAGCCCATTAGCAAAACGCTTACAGTTAGTGGCGTTAAATGCAGTGATGAAAGCAGTAACTAACGATAAGTTGGCGCCTGAAGTAAGAATGGAAGCCGAACTTGCTCTTCTTGAATTTAGCGAATGGTTAGACGACAAAGCAGACGACAATCAGTATGAAATACTGAAAGAACAGTTCGATACTTATTGGGCTAGTAAGGCATGGCCAAGTACCTTTGAAGTAGAGCCGCTACCGCCAGGTTCGCCGATTTAAAATGCGCTGCTACCAAGGACGCTGCTGATGCAAAACCATAGTAGTAAAAAAACGTCAATGCCGCACAGGGATGCTGCGGTACGGCGTATTCCTGTATTTGTTGGGCTACTGCTAATTCTCATACCTTTAGCTGAAAGCGTTAATGGAAGTGTTTTGTGGGGGATGAACTACCATTCCCCAAAGCTCATGTCACAGGTCGGGGATATGGTAGCCTGGGTGAAATTGATAGCGGTATGTGCAGGTGTTTACCTGATTTTTAAGCAGAAAGGTGCACTTAAGCTTTTGTTCAAAAATAAATGGGTTTCTAACATCCTTAACATTTTTATCGCTGTAGTGGCTTTTATTCAGGTTAACCTAGGTTTTTTTGACGTCGCGATGGATATGGTGTTAACCGATAATACAGACTACTTTCATAAAGAATTTGAAATAGGCAAAAACACTATTTACGTGCATACCCTAGACCAAGGTGCTTTGGGAAAGGCTTATCATAACTTTTACTTAAAATGCCCACTTCCTTTACACCGTTTTGAATTAAAACCAATTGAACAAACAGACTGGGTTTTAGATTTACAGCTTAAAGCAACCGATGTTGGTTTTGGCGTGTTTAACGGACGTGGAGAGTTTAAACATGATATTGGTTTGAATGGGATAAATTGTACTTAAATTGTGAGCGGCTTCCTCGTCACGCTGGACAATATCATCATTGTATTGGACTCTGCCATTATTGATAGATCTTCCAAAAAGCCGTCTAGTGCTTTCATTGAATCTGTCGCTACTTTCATTATGAAGGCGCGTTCACCCGTCACATTGTATCCTTCAACGACCTCTAGCCGTTCTTTCATAAATGCTAGTATTTGCGGCTCCTTACCAATAAATACACGGGCTTGAACCATGGCTGTAATAGGTAATCCCATGTTGTGGCTATCGATTGTTGCAGTATAGCCAGTAATTACGCTTTCCTCTTCTAATCGCTTTACGCGTTCAGCAACCGCGGGGGCGGAAAGGTGGACACGTTTCGCTAATTCCGAGAAGGAAATACGCCCCTCAGACTGCAAAATATGTAGAATATTTCTGTTAATCTTGTCCATCTTATTTTTCCAAAGTAAACGCAGCCTTTTCCTTTGTTTTACAAAGTTAAATGCGCGAAATTCAATTATTGTGTTATTCATCGCTTAGCAGGTCAAGCATACACTGAGCAGTATCAATTGACCTATAGAAGACAAATCATGCAAATCGATGAATTTACACTTGAACGAATCCAATCACTCTATGAAAACTTAGTTGAATTGAACCTATCTGATAGCGGTGTTCACCCATATCGATTAAACGAACTGCTCAATCAGGAGCAGCAACAAGAGCTATTGAATATTGAACTTGGATACGGTTGGACTAATGGTAGTGTGCAACTTCGAGAGCGCATTGCTGCCCTATACAGCAATCGAACTTCTGACAATGTAATCGTTACAAATGGCTCGGCTGAAGCAAATTTCCTAATGGTAATGAGCTTACTTGAAAAAGGCGATGAGCTAATAGTTATTGTTCCTAACTACATGCAGATAGCTGGGTGGGCTAGGTCGTTAGGGGTGAAGGTCGTCGAAATTCCATTATTGGAACAAGACGGTTGGCTACCAAACTTTGAACTGCTAGAAAAAAGTATATCGGCTAACACCAAGATGCTCACTATTTGTCATCCCAACAACCCAACGGGATCTACGCTGCCTCTTGAACAAATACAGGAATTGGTGAACTTTGCAAAACGGCACGACATTTATATCCATGCTGATGAGGTATACAAAGGTGCGGAGTTTGATGGAAATGAACTACCTAGTTTTGCAGATGAATATGAAAAGGCGATTATTACCTGCGGCTTGTCAAAAGCTATGGCGATGCCTGGTTTACGCCTAGGATGGCTAGTTGGGCTACCCGACGACATCTACAAAACGTGGCAGTGTAAGGATTATACCAGCATCACCACTAGTGCTGTAAGCGAATATGTAGCGAATATAGTGCTAGAACCAACCTTTCGGCATCAGGTATTAACCCGCAGTAAAGAATTCTTAATAGATAATCTAAATAGAATTAGTGAGTGGGTCGATGGGAATTCCTGGGCCTCGTTTGTACCGCCCAAGGCAGGAGGTATGGCATTTATTCGTTATGATTTACCAGTTAACTCGACTGAACTTGCCCACGAGTTTAGACAAGAATTGAGCGTGCTTATTTTACCTGGTGACGTGTATGGCTTAGACGGTTACTTCAGAGTAGGAATAGGCGCGCCTAACGATCATTTAGAAAAAGGGTTGGAGAGAATTAGTCATTATGTGAAGCACAAATATGGGGTGTAAACATGAAGATTGTCACTAAATCTGAAATTCTGACCGTGCTGAGGCAATTCGACCCATTGCTTGATGTTGAAAGTGGATTTGTTGACTATTCCAAAGGCTTAGCGTGCATCCCGCCTGTAAGTGAACTAGTGCTTGAGAAAGGTGAAGTACATGTTAAGTGCGGTTACCTCAAGGCCGGAGTTCATTATGTGATTAAGGTTGCATCAGGCTTTTATGGCAATAGTGTATTAGGCTTGCCGTCCAGCAATGGCTTGATGATGCTGTTCTCCACCGAAACAGGTGAAGCCAAATGTTTACTGCAAGATGAAGGTATTTTAACCGACCATCGTACTGCAATTGCAGGCGCCATTGTTGCCAAGTATTTTGCTCCTGCCGTGGTCTCTGCCATTGGGGTAGTAGGTACTGGTATTCAGGCACGTCTTCAGGTGAAGCGAGTGAGTCAAGTGACGGGATGTAAGAAGATTATAGTGTGGGGACGTTCAACGGAAGCTGCTGAACGCTTTAGACGGTCCATGCAAGTCGAAGGTTATAGTGTAGAGCTTATCGAGCACTTGGAGTCGTTGGCGGAGAAGTCAAACCTTATCATTACCACAACCCCGTCTTCCCGACCGTTACTAAGCCAGAAGATGATCCAAGCAGGAACATTAATAATTGCAATTGGCACTGATACACCCGAGAAGCAGGAGCTGGATACAGATATTTTGGTGAATGCCACCAAAATTATTGTGGACAGTAAAAAGCAAAGTTTAACACGTGGTGAGGTATCTAGAGCACTTCGTGCATCCGCTATCGGTGAACATCAAGTGTTCGAGTTGGGAGCAGAAATCGCAAAGGGGAGGCGACCAACGATGGCAACAGAGACAACGGTTGTAGATTTAACGGGTTTGGCAGTTCAGGATTTAAAAATTGCCGAATTTGTACTAAATAGGATTAACTAAGCTTTATCTTGCTAAATATTCAGTGAATCTAGCAAAACGGACTATTGACCCTTGCGTAGTTCGCCAATTTTTCTCGTGAAAAAGGTGCGCTTTGTAGCTGCTTTATGAATCAGCGAATAAGCACTCCCTTAGGGCGGTTGCAACAAACTCTAGTCCAATTTGTTGCAACCAAGTTCGCATCGTATCTATTTGTAGATAAAACCTACAACTCCTTGTAATTAGTAAACACCTTATACAACTGCGTCCCACTCAATACCGAAGCCGACGGGAAGTGTAGAATAGGGATCAAATCGCAAGGCGCTTCTAAGGTCCTGCTGCCGTTGTCGGTATCCAGATCGTCAATATTTAAAATTTGCGCCAGTGGTTCGCCTTTCTTCACCGTTTGGCCTGGTTTCGCCATGTATTCCACCATGCCGCCCCAGTTAGTAAACAGGGTTTTATAGTCTTTTAAATACACGCCTAAACGCTTCATTTCTGTCGGTTTAATATCGCATTCGTGCAATACGCCTTTGGCGTTTAAGTAGCTAAGAATACTGGTGGCGTCTATATTACCTTCGTTAAAGTCGATAACTTCTTGGCTACCCATTTCAAGCGTAAACGCTTCAACGTTAAAGCTTACCTCACGCGCTAAATTAGTTTTTATGCTTTCTTGTAGTGTCCACCATGGGCAGAACGTCGCTTCGTCCAACGCCCCCGCAAATACGTTTGGAATAAAAATACAGTGAGGAATGTTAAATAGCTTGGCGCTGTCTTTGGCGTATTCGGGAATATAAACGTGGCGGGTAGACACCGGGCCGTTGTGGAGATCTAACACGAAATCGGCGTTGACCGCCATTTGCTGTAGCTTTAGGTTTAACTGCTGTGCCAAGCCTAAACCCCATGGTTCAGCCAATTTGTTGTCGATAGCGTTAGATAAATGAGCGCGAAAACGTTGTTTTATGCCTTCAATAGACTCTTCGCGGGTTACCGTTTTGGCGAAATGCTCAACTGCTTCTTTATCGAAGAAATAGCCGCGGTTCCAGTTTGTGCCGTTCACAGGATCGAACCGGCCTAAAGTGAACTCACCGGCTTTAATGTTAGTGCCAATGGGATTACAGTTGGGCACTAGGATAATTTCGCCGCAAATATCCATGTCTTTTAAGCGCTGTATAAGATGGTAAATAACCACGTTACCTTGTACTTCTGCGCCGTGAATAGAACTTTGAATATACACGGTGGGGCCAGGGCGCGCGCCCTTCATACGATAAATTGGCACGTTCATGTTACGTCCAGACGCGTTTTGCGCCACTACCATGTGTTTTTTCACTACTTGGGTTGTCATTTAAATCAACCTATTTTCTGTCTTATTCTTTGTTTAAATATGCTGCTTTTAAACACAGCTTTTATCATTCATGCTGCAAAAGCAGGTATAGTTAGCAAGCACATAGCTCGCAGTCTACGCCTTTAGGTAGCTTCCAGTTTCGCCACTCGTGCGACAGAGCATCAAACGTCATTAACGTGTTTTTAGGAATATTATCGAAATCCATCAATACTTGCATGGCAAGCATAGCTTGGTAAGTACCAACAATATTTACTACTGGCGAGAATATACCTGCCTCAACACAGCTTAGATCAGGCGATTCAAATAGCGTCCGCAAGCATGCATAGCAACGGCTCTCACCGGGTATAGCGACGAATAGCTGGCCTTCAAAGCGAATGGCTGCACCCGATACTAGCGGGGTATTTAGTTTAAAACACAGTAGGTTTATTAAATCTCGCGAGTTTGTATTGTCGGTGCAATCTAGCACAACGTCAGCACGCTCTATGGCTTGTTTTAACACTGGTGAAAGCTGAGTAGAGCTGGGCGCCGAAAACGGTTCTGCCATTACGGTAATGTCGCAGTCGCTGTTTATTGCAATAAGCCGCACTTTAGCCGCCTCTACTTTATTTGTGCCTACATCTTGTTCGCTAAACAAGGTTTGCCTTGGCAGGTTGGTGGCCTCAACTGTGTCGTGGTCGATAAGTGTAAGAGAGCCCACGCCACTGGCGCAAAGGTTAGTAGCAGCCGCGGTGCCAAGCCCGCCAATACCAATGATACAAATATTGGCGTTTAGCAGCGCTTCTTGACCGTCTAGATCCACTTTTGGAAGCACGATATGGCGGTTATAACGCATAGCCTGCTGATGAGTTAGGCTTTTAGACATAGTTTATGCCAACTTAGTTGTTGAATTCATGGCATGCACCCTTATAAAGTGATTACCAAATAGTATTTTGGCTGGTACTTTATCAAAAACCTCCAAAATGTCGCATATCAAATTAGGATTTCATATGTCAGTTGTCAGCCAACCCCTTAATATTGCCGTACTCACTATTTCAGATACGCGCACCCTCGAAAACGACAAGTCGGGAGACTACTTGAAAGAGGCGCTTACCTCGGTTGGCCATAACCTTTACGATCGCGATTTGGTGAAAGACGATATTTATCAGCAGCGCGCCGTGGTGTCGAAATGGATTGCCGATAAAAACATTCACGCTGTATTAATTACCGGTGGTACAGGTTTTACCCACCGTGACTCAACGCCAGAGGCCATCAGTGTATTGTTCGACAAAGAAGTCGACGGCTTTGGCGAGCTATTTCGTCAAATTAGCTATGAAGAGATTGGAACATCAACCATTCAGTCTCGCGCGGTTGCGGGCTTTGCTAATAATACGGTTATTTTCTGCTTACCAGGGTCTACAGGGGCGTGTCGCACAGCGTGGGAAAAGATTATTTCTAGCCAACTTGATGCCGACTTTAGACCGTGTAACTTTGTGAAGCATTTGGTGGAAGCATGAGCACCTTTAGCCATTTAAACGCTGGCGGTGAAGCCAATATGGTCGACGTTAGCGACAAAGACGTTACCAAGCGAGAAGCCACAGCAGAAGGTTTTTTATACGTAAGCGAAGACGTTATTCGCCAAATCTCTGAAGCAAAAATTGCAAAAGGTGATGTATTTGCAGTTGCCCGTGTAGCGGGTATTCAAGGGGCGAAACGCTGCGCCGATCTTATTCCTCTTTGTCACCCATTGGCACTATCAAAGGTGGATATAAACTTCGACATTCAGGCCGACCAAAATCGAATTCAAGCCACCTGCTATTGCAAGCTAAGCGGTAAAACCGGCGTTGAAATGGAAGCGCTCACGGGTGTAAATGTGGCGCTGTTAACCTTGTTTGATATGTGCAAAGCCATCGACCCTGGCATGCATATGGAAGGGGTACGGGTACTGGAGAAAAAAGGCGGTAAGACAGGCCACTGGCAGTCCGAAACCTAGTTTTCACAAAGGCCAGTGAAAGGCCAGTGAGCTAAAAAAGTAACGTGTATAAAGCGAACAAGCATTCAAGACGCAACGCACTTTAGGCTCAACGTATTTCCGAGGCTTGGAAAGATTAATTAGCGCGCACAAAGCAACCTTAACAACGTAGATAACAGGCAAAGCATGCAGGTAACGGTAAAAACATTCGCACAAACCAGAGAGATTACGGGAGAGGACAATATCGCGCTTCATATAAGCGAGAACAGCACTATTGAGACCGTGATATCGCAGCTTAAAACGCGTAGTGACAAGTGGGCATTAGCCCTAGAGGGCAGTGTGCTAACTGCCTGTAATCAAGAGCTCTGCGATCACCAAACCGAACTTAGCGACGGTGATGAGCTGGCGCTATTTCCACCTGTGACTGGGGGCTAGCTATGTTCGCGCTAGTTCAAGTTGAAGATTTCGATCAAGGCGAGCTGTACGCTAGGCTAAAACAGTCGGCAGATGAGAAGGCCTGCGGTAACACCGGCGCGATTGTTACTTTTACCGGGCTGGTGCGAGATTTTAATAACGCTGGCGATATAGACGGCATCGAATTAGAGCATTACCCGGGCATGACTGAAAAAGCGTTAATGCTTCTGGTTGAACAAGCGAGCGAACGCTTTTCACTTAACAGTGCTGGCGCACTGCACAGAGTAGGGCGCATACACAACAACGAACAAATTGTATGGGTAGGTGCCGCCGCTCCCCACCGCCAGGCGGCGTTTGACGCTGCCTGCTACTTAATGGACATGCTTAAACAGTCGGTACCGCTTTGGAAAAAAGAATTTAAGGGCGATAAATCTGAATGGGTTGCGGCAAAAGCATCTGACGATAAAGCGGCACTTAAGTGGATGCGCAAAAAGTAATGGTTTGTTCTTTAGCAACGCGACTTTCAAGCTTTGTTAACTGGGCCATGCTTATTTTGGTAAGTGCAAGTGTAGCTCTAGGCGTTACGGCTTTTTCAAGTTCTGTGGCACAGGCGAGCAGTTTTGAAGCGGCAAATAATAATGTAAATGAAGGGAGCGTTATTAGTGCCGAAAAACAAAACCAGTCAGTAAATTTCAAGCGCGACGAAAAAATTAACATAGCCGTTGCGGCAAACTTTGCAAAACCGCTAAAGAGTATTGCCGAGCAGTTTACTGAGCTAACCGGCATAGAAGTCGCGGTAACGGTATCTTCTAGCGGTACTTTGTATGCGCAAATTCAACATGGTGCTAGCTTCGACGTTTTTCTATCTGCTGATCGCGCTAGGCCGCAAGCGTTGGTTGATAACAACGTAGTTCACCACGGCAATCTGGTGGATTACGCTAAAGGCAAGCTTGTGTTTGTCTATGCTGGCGAATTATCAAGTGAGGCATCACATGAAACATCCGGTGAAAGGAATTGCGAGCAGATCGCGCGCTCATCTACTGGAGACACAACTGCACAAATAAACGTTCAGCTTACCGATTGCTTGTCGAAGCAGCTTGTTCAATTAATGGAAAATCCACAAAACAAGGTAGCTATCGCAAATCCTAAACTGGCTCCCTATGGTGATGCTGCGCAACAGACGTTGCAAAACTTATCCTTATGGCAACAGTTTTTACCTCACAGAGTGATGGGTAAAAACGTGCTACAAACCTTGCAGTTTTATACCACCGGCAGCGTGAAAGGGGCGTTCGTTGCATACTCATCGGCGTTAGATTTGCCCGCAGACTTATCCTCTAATTTGCCTTCTAATTTTAACAGTGTTGTGAATACCAAAAGCGCCGATGCTGTTACGGTTATCGTCCCCGTACCTGAAACCTTGTATCAACCCATCATTCAGTCGTTGGTGGTTAATAGTAAAACGGTAGCTACATTATCTCCGAATCTGTTCGAACCACTTCCAATTAAAAATGTGACAGCGCCAGTTGATGAGCCTATTCACAACGACAACGTTGAGACAACCAGAGCGTTTCGTTTGAGTGACGCTAATGGAGTGTCATCACCCAGCCTGTTCGTACAATATTTAATGTCGCAAGGGGTGCAGCACAGCTTAATTGAATGGGGCTATGAACCTACCATTGCATCGGGCGTCGGTAACTAAGTATGCTCACAGAATTCTTCGGGGCATCGACACTTGAAGCCATATTACTCACCTTAAAACTGGCCTTTATAACCAGTGGTCTACTGTTGTTAATCGCATTGCCGCTAGCGTGGTTTTTAGCGAAATGGCAGAGCAAAGCTAAGCCTCTGTTTATGTCGATACTCGCGTTGCCTTTGGTGTTACCGCCAACTGTGCTGGGTTTTTATTTGCTTATTGCTTTTTCGCCGCAAAGTGCGTTGGGGCAGGGATGGCAAAGCCTAACCGGGAGCAATTTAGCATTTAGCTTTGAAGGTTTGGTGTTGGGGTCTGTCATCTACTCCCTACCATTTGCTCTGCAGCCTTTGTACAGCGGCTTTTCACAATTGGATAACCGTTATTTAGATGTAGCAAAAACGCTGGGGTTTTCGGCTTTTGAAGCGTTTATAAAAATAGTGCTTCCTTTAAGCAAAGCGCCCATCGTGGTGGCATTAGGCTTAAGCTTTGCACATACCATAGGCGAGTTTGGCGTAGTACTAATGATAGGTGGCAATATTCCTGGAGCAACTCAGGTGCTGTCTATCGCGCTATATGAACAGGTAGAAGCGTTGGAATATAACAGTGCACACAACCTTGCGTTGGCCCTTTTGATTTTTTCATTCGTAATGCTCGCGGCGCTCTATCGTTTTAACGGTGTCACCCGTAGTGATGAGGCGCGTTAACATGCAAATATCTGCGCTACTACCAAATCGCATTAACGCACAAATCTCATTGCAGCCACAAAGCCGATTCATTGGGATTACCGGTCCATCAGGTGCGGGAAAAAGCAGCTTGTTTCGCGCCCTAGCTGGCGTAGAAAAAAGCGCAAGTGTGCAAACGCCGTGGACCTCTCAAAAGGTCGGCATCGTTTTTCAGCAGCCCATGCTATTTCCCCATACCGATGTGCGCGGTAATTTAGCCCTTGCGCAGCGTCACACAAGCCCTAATGCAATGTCTATCGATGCGTGTTTGCGCGGCTGTTATTGCGAACATTTAATCGATAAGCCAGTTCAAGCGCTTTCTGGTGGTGAAGCGCAGCGGGTCGCGATTGCACGGGCGTTGGTCAATGGGCCAGATGTGTTATTGCTAGATGAATCGTTAAGCGCAATTGATATCTTCACCCGTCGCAAAATTTACCAGTTTTTGAACAATTTGTGTGTGTCGGGGAAGCTCACCTGCCTTGTAATCTCTCACGATTTAGATGACCTTGCCTTGTTCAGCGATGAGTTGGTTTTTATTGACCAAGGCCGTACCGAGCTTTGTGGAAAAACGCGCGATGTATTGACTCAAGTATTCGAAAAAGAAGGATTTGCGACACCGTCTAGCGTACTTGAGGGATTTAAAGTTACTGCGCGAAGCGGAGCACACGACAGCAACCAGTCACAAAGCGCCGTTGTCAGCTACAAACACGGTAGCCAAACGCAACAAGATCAAAATGTTCTAACCTTACAAGGCAATGAGCAGTGCCAGTCGGAAAACGGAATTGAGCGCGTTGAGGTAGCGGGGCAAGAGATATTCGTCACTGCAGAATCAGTGTCTTATTTGCCTCAGCAAAGCGGTGAAAAAGTTTCTGTTCGTTTTGCAGTTAAAGCTTGTGATGTAAGTATCGATACCAATACTGCTGACTTTGGCAATGCCAGCACAATCAGTATTTTAAATGCGCTGCCATGTGTTATATCTAGCATCGAACCCGTGGCGAATCCACTCAGTCCCCTGAACGAGCCTGAAAATAACGCCGATACAAAACTCGCAGATACAAAGCTAACTTCTAAAAAGCTAGCGACCGTAAACAGCGCGAAAGTGTTGTTAAAACTTGATGTACTAGGCAGTAACCAAACCCTTTATGCCAGCATTAGCTGTATCTCTCTATCGCGTCTTAAGCTTGATGTAGGGATGCAAGTGATTGCGCGGTTTAAATTGCCCTAGGTTTAAATGGCTTTGGAGTAGCTACTGAGTATTTCACTTGCGTTCAAATAAGCGTCGAAACGCGCACAAATAGCCCGAATGTAAATGCGAGCAGACTCTGGCACTCGAATATACCGAGGTGTTATTTCGATAAGCCCGTCTTCTTTAAGTTCTTCAAGGTTGTTTAAGGCTGAAGCAAAGTATTCATCAAAAATGATGTGGTGCTTGTCGGCAATTGCTTGCTTGTCTACCGCTAAATTGCACATTAAGCTAGAAATCACGTCTCTGCGAATCAGGTCGTCGACACTTAATGACAGTCCAACTTTCGCATTGGGCAGGTGGTTGTCTAAGCGATGGTAATATTCTTTTAGCTCCTTAGCATTTTGCGCAAAGGCATTACCTACCGTGCTAATGGCTGATACGCCGAACCCTATAAGGTCGGTATCGCCACGTAAGGTATACCCTTGAAAGTTGCGGTGAAGCTCGCCTTTATTTTTCGCAATAGCCAGTGAGTCTTTGCTTAAGGCAAAATGATCAAGACCAATCATTTCATAACCTATGTTTGTAAAGCTGTTAACGGCAAGCTTGTAAAGCGCCGCTTTTTCTTCACTACTTGGCAGTGTTTCTTCAGCAAATTTACGCTGCGCTGCGAACCTCTCGGGAAGGTGTGCATAGCTAAAAAGCGAAATACGATCTGGCATCATGGCTTTTGTCGCGGCGATGGTTGATGAGAATGTTTCAATTGACTGATTTGGTAAACCATAAATTAGATCTAAGTTAACTGAGTCGAAACCCAGCGATCGAGCCTCGAATACTAAATCGGCAATGTGAGACGTGCTTTGTATGCGATTTATGGTTTTCTGAACATTGTAATCAGTATCTTGTAAACCAAAGCTAATGCGTGTGTAGCCGAGACATTTTAAGTTTTGAAGATAGTGTTTATCGATATTTCTGGGATCTAACTCAATTGACAGTTCAGCACCTGCTTCAAAGGTAAAGTGTTTCTTAAGCAGGTACATTAAATAAGTATGCTGAGTCTCGCTCAAAAAACTGGGTGAACCGCCACCCAAGTGCAGAGAAACTGCACGCCTGCCGTCAGTTAAATAACGCTTAGACAGAATTTCTTTTTCTATGTAATCTAAATATTCGTCCGCTTTTTCATTGTGACGTGTCACCATTTTATTGCAGCCACAGTAGTAGCACAGCGTTTTGCAAAATGGAATGTGCACGTAGAGACTTACTGCCGGCGCTTTTGACACTGCAAGTGCTTGTGGAAGTATGTCATCTTGTAGCGGTTCAAATTTAAGTGCAGTAGGGTAAGAGGTATAGCGAGGAGCATTCAACGCATATTTGGTAATGATTGATACAGGACGTTGTTGTACGGCAATTATTGTCATATTGGCTCTGCACTTATATGTAGATATCTAGGCGCGAATTCAATTCGATGGTTAAAGCTTAATGGATTGCTTAGGAGGCTGATTTGATCTACTTCAAGGTTTTGGTATTAAACCTGATAATTGTTTTACTTCTTCCAGTCATTTTGCTTCAAGCATTGTGGGTGAGGAAGAAGACCGCTGTACTACCAGAGCCCGACGGCGAGCGGGTATTAACCTCTGCCGATAGTAAATTGCTGCTAACTAATAACGTTTTGGTTATAGGCGATTCTGCCGCCGCTGGTGTTGGTGCAACGACGCAAATGGGGGCACTCACAGGTCTGCTGTACTCAAACCTTGTTAAGCATGGGCCAACGCGAGTGACGTTGAATGCTAAAACAGGTTTTAAAAGTGAAGATGTGCTCAAGCTTCTTCATGAAATGCCTGCCGAGTACTTTTCGTCGGTGCTCGTCTCTATTGGTGTTAACGATGTGACCAAATTTGTACCGTTGAAACGGTGGCGACAAAACATCGATGCTATTAGTACGCTACTGTCAGATAAATTTGGGTGCGAAACAATATTATTTACTGCGCTACCGCCAATTCATTGCTTTCCAGCGCTTCCGCAACCTTTGCGTGCACTATTAGGTTACCGCGCGTGGTTACTAAACCAAGCTTTGGCTGATAGCGTAACAGCCCGGGCTAACGCAGACATATTATATGTTAGTGCACTTAATGTGAGCGGAACTATGACGGATATTCAGCAAAGTGGTTTGATGGCAGAAGATGGCTTTCATCCCTCCACGAAAGGCTATGAAATATGGGCACACTCAGCCCTTGAAAAACTTTCCACGCTTTACAGCACCACAATGGGCACGACAACAAAAGTCACAGCAGAAACTGATGTAACTGCGACGAAATAATCGCAGTGTGGGGTTGAAGTTTCTTTTTGTAACCTTATCTAAGCCCTTATATCTTCATGAATTCAATAAAGCGAGGCCTATCATGGCAGCAAATGAGCAAGGTGTACAAAGTGCGAGCGGTATGCAGAGTGTAACAGTTAATATGGTTTCTGACGTAGTATGTCCATGGTGTATTGTTGGGTACCAGCGTTTGCAAGAAGCCATTAAAACCCTTGATAACATTGAAGTGGATATTAAGTTTCATCCCTTCGAGCTAAACCCCAATATGCCAGAAGAAGGGCAAAACCTTCGCGAGCACATAATGGAAAAATACGGCATTAGTGAGCAGCAAAGCGCGCAGAACCGAGCACGGTTAGTAGAAGCGGGCGAGCAATTAGGCTTTTCGTTTAACTTTACTGACGACTCTCGCATGCAGAACACGTTTAAGGCTCACCAACTTATTCACTTTGCTGCAGAAAACGGCCTTGAAGAAGAAATGAAGCTGGCCTTATTTAATGCCTACTTCACAGACGGTAAAAACATTAATGATCTAGGTGTTCTAGTAGCGTTGGCACAAACGGTTGGCCTTGATAAGTCTGAAGCTGAACAAGCGCTTAAGAGTGAAAAATACGCGCAAGCAGTGCGCGAGGAAGAAGCCCTTTGGATGCAGCGCGGTATCCAAAGTGTACCTACTTTTGTCATTGGTAATCAGGGCGTAGCCGGGGCACAAGAGCCAGCAACATTGGCTGCATTTATTGCCCAAGCAGCATCACAGCAATAAGCAGGTTAAACGGGTGTAGAGGTAGTTATGAGTAATCACGTTAACCATTTGTTGGCCCAGTGGCTTCCACTTAAAAACAAGCATAAGTGGGTGTTAGGTTTTATTTTTAAAACCGAAGGCTCATGCTACCGCAAAGCAGGCGCCATGATGTTGTTTAGTGACGCTGGGCATCAGTTAGGTATATTAAGCGGTGGCTGCTTAGAAAGTGACATCGTTAAAAAAGCCCAGCGAGTAATGACAGACGGGGTAAGTCGTACCGCGGTTTACGATGACGAAGATGAAGAAGACATCGCGTTTAAGCTAGGTGTTGGATGCGGCGGTGTGGTGCACTTGGCACTCGTACCAGTTAACGAGAGTAACCAGTATTTATCGTTGGATGTGGTTAGCAAAAGCTTATCAAACGGAAAAGCGTGTGAGTGGCGCTGCGCTGTAGACGGTACTTTGGGTGATTGCACGGAATTGGAAGACCATTCTGCTAAACCTAGAAAAGCTGTGCTAGACACCGTTGATGGCAAGCGCATGTTGTCGGTTTTGATGCTGCCGCCTATCCACCTACTTGTTGTTGGAGGTGGGTACGACGCTACCTTTATGACTAAGCTTGCTAGTTTGCAGGGCTATTTAGTCAGCCTTTGGGATCCAAGGCCTGCACAAGCAAGACTTGAACATTTTCCCGAGGTAAATTACTTGATTGAAGACCCGTCTACTGAAGGCTTACGTCTTCACATGGGCGAACATAACGTTCAAGCAGCAGTGCTTATGTCCCATCACCGTGAAATTGATGCAAAGGCGCTGCAGGTGCTAAGCAAGCAATCGTTAACCTATACGGCAATGCTCGGGCCACTGCACCGTAAGCAGGAAATTATGGATTTAGCCGGGCTTGGCGATACCAACTTTACTCAGTATTTTGCAAGCCCCGCTGGTTTCGACATTGGTGGTGAGCTACCTGAGCATATAGCGCTGTCTGTTATTGCTCAGTGCCATGCGGTGTTTCATACCAAACCTACGCATTTAAAGCGTTAGAAAGACTTTCTGAAGGTAACGCCAAAGCTTCTAGGCGCGCCTGGGTAGGCCATGATCTTTCCGGTTTGTACGGGTACATCAAAGCCACTTCGTGCAACGTACTCTTCATCGAAAACGTTGCGCGACCACGCAATAATTTCGCTATCCCATTGTGGGATAGTGAAACTTACGCGAACGTTAAATAATGAAAAGTCGTCAGCGTACTTGTACGGGTCGTTCGCATCATCAAGAAATACGTCGCCCGTGTATTGGTAGTCAATACTGGCGGAGGCAGGATAATTCCCAACTTCGAAATAGTGATTCAGCATAAGAGACAGTGAGTTCTGAGGCTCGAAGCCTACGCGGTCATCGTCTCTTGAACAGAACGGGTCGTTAGGCGCCACACGGCCCGGGTCGTCAATGCCCGTGTGCCACGTGTACGCTACCCAACAGGTACCGCGTTTAAACTCATCAAAATTCGCCAATGTGCGCGAAGCAACTGCATGTAATTCGGTGCTTTCTGTCATTAGCCATGTGGCTTCAAGCTCTATGCCTTTTACTATGATATCGCCCGCATTTTGCAGGTTGAACCCCGTTCCGGTAAAGGTCGTCGCCTGAAAGTCGCTAATTTGTGTATAGTGCGCCGCAGCATTTACGCGCACGCCGTATTCTTCAAAATCGTGTTTTATACCTATTTCAGCACTTCGCGATTTTTCAGCATCAAAAAGCGGGCTAAGCGAAGGTAAGATTCTGTCGGTATTCGTACCGCCAGCTTTGTAACCAGTCGCAAAACTAGCGTAGGTTAGCGTGTTGTCATTAGGGTGATAAGCCAGTTTTACCGTGCCGGTTAACTGTGAATCATCAAGCTCTTCGTTTAAGTCAGGGCGCGGCATAACCGCTGCAGATCCCAAGAAAAAATATCCCCAGCCCGCTTGTTGAAATGGTGCTATTGCGTTAAGGGACTGTGCTGTAGGAGCTTGTCCCGCCGCTAACGCAGCAGCGATGTTTTGTAACCCCACTACAGCACGACCTACATTAGGCCATTGCGCTGGGTCTTGAGTTAGTCCATCAATACCAGGCCCTTGCTCATCGTAGGCTCCGATAATCGACTTTTCTTCGCGGGTATAGCGTAAGCCCGTTGTTAAAGTGAAATCACTGTTTAACAGCCAATCCAGCTGAGAGAATAAAGCAATACTATCTTGCTCTTGATAGGCGCTGTGCGCGAAAGCAGTACCGGACGGCGCGGGTGCTGCAGCAGGCGCAATAAAGCCTGATGTAACTGCAGATAGCTCGTTGATGGCGTTAGCCAAAGGCAGCAGATCGGGCGCGGCGGCATTAAAGAACGCACTAAAATCATCTTGCGTGGTAGTATCAAAGGTTAGATCTAAGTTTTGGCTGTAATAGTAAACACCTATTAAACCGCGCACATCTTCACTGGTGTAATGTAATCTAATTTCTTGAGAAAACGACTGCTGCTTGGCGTCGTTAGTGGCAGTAAGAAGGTCCGCATCAGAAAAGTCGGTATCTACCGTATCTAAGCTGTCAAACGCGCGGTACGCGCTTATGCTCACAAAATCCCATGCTTTGTTTAAAGCCACATCTACTTGAACTGATAGTCCTTTGTCTTTCATTTTTGAAAGGGGAGTTTGCGACAGCGAGGTTTTATAGTCATAAAAGTTATCGCGCCCGTAAATAGTTGCATTAAACGGCGGTTGTAGCAGCAGTGCATCAGTGCCGAATTTACCCGCTATGTCATTAGCCTGAATGTTGTTTTGAAAAGTAAGTGCGCCGCAGCATCGTTCGTCTAGCTCGCCGTAATCAGCAATAAGTCGCACGCTAATTTCATCTGTTGGAGTGTAAAGCAACTGTGCTTTTATCGCAGAACGGTTACGGTTATTTAGGGTTTGTCCGCTGCGCTCGTCGGTAATGAAACCGTCACTGTGAGAACTAAAGCCAGATACTCGCATGGCGAGTACATCGTCGATTAGCGAAAACGACGAGCCAGCGCTTAAACGAACCAAGTTATCATTGCCGATGATGGCTTCGACAAAGCCGTCGCGCTCGTCGTGTGAAGGTGCGACCGTAGTTAACGTCATTGCGCCAGCGGCGGTATTCTTTCCGAATAGTGTGCCCTGTGGCCCACGCAACACTTCTATGGATTCAATATCGACTAAGTCGTTTATTAACGCGTTTTGTCGTGCACGGTACACACCATCTACGTATAAACCCACCGAAGACTCGAAGCCGAAGTTTTGTGAAGACGTGCCAATGCCGCGTATTGAAAACCCTGAATTTGTTACGCTTTGATTTTGAAACGCGCCAAAGGCAGGTACGTAGTTTTGCAGGTCAAACACATCTCGGCTAACTGTTTCAACTAGGTCTTGACCTGAAAGCGCAGTGACCGCAACGGGCACATCTTGCAAGTTTTGACTGGTCTTTTGCGCCTGTACAACAATGTGTTCCAGCGCCTTTTTGTTATGCGGAGTAGATAGAGCATTCTCATCGGCGTGAGCGTGGGGAGCCAAAGCAAGTGTCGACGAAACAATAGAGGCAATAAACGGCGAACTACACAGGCAACGCGTAATGGCGTTTTGTGGTGTAGATATGCTTAAGCTATTACAAGACAAAGCGTGTGTAAGTGACTTCATTTTGGTTCTTTTTATTTTTCAAAAGCGGGGGGCTTTAAACAAAATTAATCACGACAAGGTCGCGTCCAAATGCGTACAGTCCTTTACATTTTAAATACGCCAACTTCCCTATGACGTCGTGTAGTGCTTTTTCACTATACAATCTAATGAACATATATTGCACGCATTTGAAGCTATCATGTCAAATTTTGTTCGCAACGTGCAAAAAGCGAACAGATATTTGGCAGTGAATAGTTTCACATGATGCATACTCATTCAAAATATCAATTAAACTTATATCGCTGTTTTCCTTAGTATGTTGGTTGAAAGTTAACATATTAATAACATCAGGCAGCGGTATGACAGACATCTATTTAGTGCGACATGGTCAAGCGTCTTTTGGCAAAGCGAACTATGACAAACTTAGTGAACTGGGTGGGCAACAGGCCATTTGGCTTGGTGACTATTTCAAGCATCGCAATGTTGAATTTGATGCAGTTTTCTCTGGCGACATGGTTAGGCATCACGAAACCAAAGAAGGTATTGCCTCGGGTATTGCTACTGAAGACTATACGCTACCTGAAGTTACAGTGAATAGCGCACTGAATGAATTCAATTTTCAGGCAGTGGCTACCGCCTATTTAACACGCTACCCAGAAGCAAAAGTACCTGAAGGTGCTTCGCCTTCTGAATATTACCGATTGCTAAAAAAAGCAATGCTTGCCTGGTCGCAAGACGAATTGGCGCATGAACTCCTTGATGAAACATGGGGTCAGTTCGAAGACAGAGTTCACAGTATGCTCACGCACCTTCAAAGTATAGATGCGAAGCGTGTTCTCGTTGTGAGTTCTGGCGGTGCAATTGCCATGATGCTCAAACACATTCTTGGCTACGATGCGGCCACCGTTGTGAATATGAATTTGCAGATCCGAAATGCCAGTTTTTCTCAATGCTTTGCCAATGCGCGAGGCGTTCACCTTAATAACTTCAACAGCGTACCTCACCTGGATGTGATTGACAGGTTACACGCCATTACCTACAGCTAAATGGGGCAGTTATGAACTTTGAATATAATGAAAAGACCCAAGCACTTTTAGAAAAACTAAAAGCGTTTATGAAAGAAGAAGTGTATCCAATTGAAAAGGAATACATTCACGCCGTAGAAAATGGCTCTGCCAACAATGGCGAAGGTCGTTGGAAAACGCCTGAAATGATGCATACATTGAAAAAGCGTGCAAAAGAAGCGGGTCTTTGGAATCTATTTTTACCTGAAGAATATAAGCCATATGGCGCGGGCTTGACTAACGCAGAGTATGCACCACTTTGTGAAGAAATGGGCAGAGTTTTGTTTAGCTCTGAAATCTTCAACTGTAGTGCGCCAGATACCGGCAATATGGAAGTGCTGGCGAAATACGGTAACGAGAGTCAGAAAAAGCAGTGGTTAGAGCCTCTCTTAAACGGGGAAATACGCTCAGCCTTTGCTATGACAGAGCCTGCAGTGGCATCAAGTGACGCGACTAACATCGAAACTTCCATTAAGCGCGATGGTGATGAATACGTTATCAACGGCCGTAAGTGGTACACCAGCGGTGCTATGAATGAAAACTGTAAGATTATGGTTGTAATGGGCAAAACTGATTTCGATGCGCCTCGTCACCAGCAGCAGTCTCAAATCTTAGTTCCTATGGACACCAAGGGTGTAACTATTGTTCGCCCAATGGCAGCAATGGGCTATTACGACGAGCCTATTGGTCATGCTGAAGTCTTGTTTGAAAACGTACGTGTACCGGCAGAAAACTTACTGCTTGGTGAAGGGCGTGGTTTTGAAATCGCACAAGGGCGCTTAGGCCCGGGCCGTATTCACCATTGTATGCGCCTTATTGGCTGTGCACAGCGCGCGCTCGATATGGCCTGTGAACGAGTTGAAAGCCGAGTGGCGTTTGGCAAACCGTTGTCAAAACAGCAATCGGTTAGAGAAAGCATTGCGCAGATGCACTGTGATATTGAACAGGCGCGTCTGCTTACGTTGAAAGCGGCTGATAAGATGGATCGCTATGGCAACAAAGTATCGCGCGACCTTATCGCTGCTATCAAGATAGTTGCACCTACTATGGCCTGTAACGTTATCGACCATGCCATTCAGATGCACGGCGCTGCAGGTACAAGCCAAGATTTCGTATTGTCTGCCATGTACGCTTATGCGCGTACTATCAAACTGGCAGATGGCCCTGATCAGGTTCACATGATGCAGTTAGGTCGTAATCTTATTGCTGAAAAAGCAGTCGCTGAATAAGTCAGTGTTGTAAATAAACAATACAAAAAATTACGGGTAAGGAGTGAATGTGTCTAAAGACAATGCGAAAGCCCCACATGTCATAGATTTAGCAGTGCTGAATTCGTATTTATCTTCTGCGTGCCCCAGTATTGGGCACGTCAAAAGTGCTGAGAAATTTGCGGGTGGGCAATCGAACCCGACGTTCAAGCTTACTACGGATAACGGCGTCTACGTGTTACGCCGTCAACCTCCGGGTAAGTTACTGAAATCGGCCCATGCAGTTGACCGAGAATTTCGCGTTATTAATGCGTTGCAGGGCTCAGAAGTGCCTGTGCCCAAAGCGTACCATTTATGTGAAGATGCCAGCATAATCGGTAGCATGTTTTACATTATGGCCTATGTTGAAGGTGACATTTTTTGGAATAGTGCACTGCCTGAAATAGCGTCTTCTGCTACTCGCGGTGCCATGTATGATGAAATGAACCGGGTGCTTGCAGCGCTTCACAGTGTAGATATTGAAAGCGCAGGCTTACGCGATTATGGAAAGCCTGGCAGCTACTTTGAACGTCAGCTAAGCAGGTGGACAAAACAGTATCGTGCATCTGAACTTGAGCATGTTGAAGAAATTGAAAGTCTTATTCAGTATCTTGAGGCCAACCTGCCAAAAGATGATGGTCAAGTCTCGTTGGTCCATGGCGATTTTCGTTTAGACAACATGATGTTTGATATGTCTGACCCTAAAAAACCAAGAGTAGTCGCAGTACTTGATTGGGAATTATCAACGTTGGGGCATCCGTATGCCGATTTGGCTTACCAATGTATGCAGTTGCGCCTTCCCTCTGACATTGCGCACGCAGCTGGGTTAGGTGGTTTAGACAGAGAGCAGTTAGGTATTCCAAGTGAACAAGAATATATCAATGCGTATTGCGAGCGAAGAGGTATTGATGCCATTAGCAATTGGACGTTTTACCTCGCATTTAGTTTTTTCCGTTTAGCCGCTATTTTACAAGGCGTGGTAAAACGCGCACACGATGGCAATGCGTCAAGCGAGAAGGCTATGCAATTAGGCGCAATGGTGCGACCTCTGGCGCAAATTGCGAACCAAACCATTCACCAAAGCGAATAAACGCCATATAACCTATTTAATGACAGGTCATGCTATCAATAGCGTGCTCGTCGAACAAAGCAACTGGAGACAGTATGAAAGCAATTGTATGCGAATCTTTTGGACCACTTGAAGAACTTCAATTTAAAGACGTTGCAGACCCGCAAGTAAAAAAAGGGCATGTAGTCGTAAATGTTGAAGCCGCAGGGGTGAACTTTCCAGACGGACTATTGGTGCAAGGTCTGTATCAAATGCAGCCAGACTTCCCGTTTATTCCTGGCAATGAAGTGGCAGGCACCATATCTGAAGTAGGTGAGGGCGTAAGCCATTTAAAAGAAGGGCAACGAGTTATTGCGTTGTCTAACTTAGGTGGTTACGCAGAAAAAGCGCTGATCCCTGCCACTCATGTTATGCCGTTACCTGATCCCATCCATGTTAATGAGGGGGCTGCTCTTGTAACTGCGCATGCGACAGCACATCACGCGTTAAAGCAGCGCGCAAAACTGCAGCCAGGCGAAACACTGGTTGTAACCGGCGCAGCGGGTGGTACTGGCTTAGCAGCAGTGCAAATAGGCAAGATTATGGGCGCTAAAGTTATTGCAGTTTGCTCAACAGAAGAAAAGCTGGCGCTTGCTAAAGAGTATGGCGCAGACGTTTTAATTAACTACAAAGAAAAAGATCTCAAAGAAACGCTGAAAGAAGTCACAGGCGGCAAAGGTGTCGATGTAGTTTATGAATGCGTTGGCGGTGACACATTCCACGCTTGCAGCCGCAGTATGGCATGGGAAGGTCGTTTACTTGTGGTTGGCTTTGCTGGCGGTGAGATCCCGAAATTCCCGGTTAATTTAGCGTTGGTAAAAGGCTATTCGGTTATGGGCGTATTTTGGGGCTCGTTTACTCAGCACGATCCAAAAGGCTTTGCGGAAAATATGCAAGAGCTTTTAACTTGGTATGTGCAAGGTAAGGTGAAGGTGGTCGTAGATGAAGCATTACCCTTAGAACAAGCAACGAAAGCCATGGCCAAGGTAATGAACCGGGAAGTGAAAGGTAAGATGGTGCTTGTGCCCTGATCCTACAAGCCTGACACGTGGGTAACTTAACAATAAAGCCTGAACAATCGATGTTCAGGCTTTTCTTGTTAACAGTGGGTTATTCCATAAGCCACATTCGGGCGCTTCTTCCTGGTACATAGAACTTGTGCCACTGAGTTGTAATATATTGCACATCATTACTTAACGTATCGCGGTAATTTCTATACCACCACAAATTGTCCGTAGATGTATCTACCCATATATCTTGGCCGTCTGCGCATTTATTAATACCCACAACGCCTTGATGGTCACGTTTGAAGAAAATAACGCAGTCATTATGACTTACCACTTGCATGCCACTGCCCTGAACTCCGTTATGGAATTTAACCATACCCTTGATGTCATCACGCTTGTACAAATCTACCCAACGATTATCACCACTTTCATTGTTATCTGAGTACAGTAATGGAACACCACCGTCACGGCCTAGTACATAGGCATTTGCCAAATGTTCGTCGGTAGGGTCAAGTAACTGGTAGCGGAAGCCGTCGTTTAGCGGGATGTCGTGGGTAATACTAAATGTGATGGCCTTGTCGCCTGATAAAGCCTGACCGTACGCACCTGGGTCAACTAAGGCATTCATCGAACCACCGAAGCTAAATGCACTACGTATTTGCGCGAAAAGCGGGAAGTCGTAGGCCGAGTGACCTGTTGCTGATAAATAAGGTGCAAGGAAGTTATCATACTCACTAGAGCCTGCACCGCCCGTGGTAATTATTTCTCCGAAAACATGCACGCCGTTTTTTATATTGCTGTCGAACACCGCGTTGATATGATAGTTGGTCATGTGCTTTGCAGCATCAACGCGGAAACCGGTTACACCCATGTCTTTTAACGCCTGAAGATACGCTTTTTGCTGGGCTACTACCCAATTATTGGGGTCTAGGTCGGGCAAGCCAGGATCTGGCGCGGCGCCGCATAATCTATTGTACTGAACATCGCCCACGTCGCTGTAGTTACTAATGCACTTAGGACCACCTTGATCATACGTACCGTGGAAGTCACCACCGCCAAAAAGGCCGCTACTTACATCACCAAATAATGTGATGCCATTGTAGTATCCCTGATTTGATGAGTATTGCTGTAGTACTTCACTTCCGGGGTAGTTTAAGTCTGAACGTTTCCATGCTTCGTTCGCCATATGATTAAAGACAATATCCGCATAGGTCTCTACACCTTTGGCATTTAATGCATTAACCATCGCTTGAAAGTCAGCAGTGTCACCAAGTGGGTTATCAATAACTCGATAGTCCTGTGGTTGATATCGCGCCCACCACTGGTCACCTGTCGATTTATAAGCAGGTGAAACAAGTACTTTGGTGTAACCAAGATCCGCAATTTCCTGGGCTTTTGCGGCTACGTCGTCGTAGGTCCAGTTAAATGCGTGTAGTATAACGTCGGCATAGCTTTGATAACTTAATGTACTCAGTGCTGCGCCTATTAAAACGCCTGCCGCATGTTTCTTCATCTTCATAGTGTGTCCTATTTTATGTGGGAGCGAGATAAAAGATGAAAATAATGCTTACATTTTGTTTACAAATAATAAACATCATGCATACGTATTCTATTCACCTTTAATTTTAAATTAAAGGAAAGGTGAACAATCAAGATACGCAGGGAAGGGAGTACAGTTAGTTATTGCAATTGGGTTAGCGGCTCTTAGTTGCGCAGCACTGTTTGAATTTTTTGTTGCTACCGCAAACACAAGGTAGGTTTCTCCCGTATTTAATTTTGCCGCAGTCGTCGTGTAATACGCCGTCGTGATAACGCCACTTACCGTCTTCAACACTAAAATTCGACGTTTCGTGAAGCTGATACATACTTTTATTTTCAAAATAGTAAGCAGTGAATTCAACAATGGCATTATTGGGTTTGGTGATGGGTTTGGTGATGGGTTTGGTGATGGGTTTGGAGATGGACTTTAAATTAGTCTTAGAGATTGGCTCGGCGTTGGTTACTGCTTCGACTTTAGCGTCGGCATGTACAGTACTGTCTATCGAACTATCTTCAGTACTACTGACCAAGTTACCTACCAAGCTATCTACGGAGCTAGCCGCTAGAGTGGGGTGTACTTTAAGTGCGAACCATGTCGCACCTTGTGCGCTTTGCGCCAAATCCTCTACAGAGAGACCCTGCTGCTTTTCTTTGGTGTAGGTTTCAAGAATATATTGATAATGTGCTGTGGCGTAGGCTGAAAACCGGGAGCGCATAAGTTGCTCTGCAGAACTAGGGTGTTTATCACCCTTAATAAAAGGCTCGCAGCATTCGTCGAAGGATTTTGATGAGCAACAGTAACAGCGCATAAGACAACTCGCAGTTTAAGAGTAAAACAAAGCGCTACAGTATAAGTATAAGTTGCGTGAGCCCCAACTTTTTTAAACGTAAATGTTGCCGATATTCAAAGATTCCTTGGCGGTCCATGCCAAAGGGTACATGTCAGAGATTCCACGCCAAAGAGTTGTATGAAAATAAATATTTAGGTTTTGTTTACGCACCGCTACTCAGGCAAACGTAAGATGTAAGCATAAACAGGCTTTGTATTACCAAGGACCTAATGCTACGTTTTGTTCGTCATTAATGCTGTTAACACGTACATTCACCAGGCTGACAGAGTAAAGCTCACACAGCTTTCTGATCATTTCACTATCGGTTGGTTGAAGGTCTAAATCAATGTTTTCCACATACAGTGTTTTACACTGGCCACCTGTAATCAGCTTACTGATCCATTCGGGCATTTTTTCTTTTTCAGGTTTCTGAATACGGATAGCGTGATCTACAGATTTAGAAAACGACACCGTATTTGAAAGCAGATAATTCCAACCTTTGTCGTTAGTTCCTTTTCCATTACCTTGTTTTTCGCCTGGAAACCCTTCTATCGGCAAAGGTAGTTGAACAACATTTGAAACCGAAGCGCGTAAAGCATTGAATCGTGAAACTGAAGATGTGTTCATAGTAAAACCCTTTATGCATTTGCCCTTAAGTTCATAAATCGAACTTCAGGAATATTGTTATTAATTGATACTGGTTATTTATACAGTGTGAATGTGTATACAGTATTCATAAAAGAGGGATTTGGCAAGTATTTAGTTGTACTTTTTTCACACAAATTGGTGCTTTGTCAGTAACTATATAAAAGATAATGGTTTTTTTGTGCTTTCGAATTCTGAAGGAAGTATTCATACTCCGATTAAGGTAAGATGCGCGAGAATCTTACATAGAAAACTACTGTATAAAGCTGGAGGAGCGTTGAGCGCATTAATACATTTAGGCTACTTGGGGATGTTCTTATCGGCATTTTTGGCTGCCACTATATTGCCTTTTAGTTCTGAAATTGTGCTTAGTGCTTTATACAGTAGTGGGTTGAGCTGGTTGTTGTTGCTTGTTGTTGCTTCGTTAGGAAATGTACTCGGCTCGGTGGTTAATTATGCATTGGGCTTCAAGTTCGGAAAAGAAATTGCGACCGATAAGTTAAAAGTGAGCGAAGCGGCGTTTAACCGTGCAAGTTACACCTTTACAAAGTGGGGGAAGTGGAGCTTGTTTTTATGCTGGGTACCTATTATTGGCGACCCTATTACTTTAGTAGCAGGTGTACTTAGAAGCCCGTTTTGGTTTTTTATTCTCGCGGTAACGCTTAGTAAAACAGCGCGTTATGCTGCGCTGCTTTACGTACTTGTTTAAAAGGTTTTCGACTTTAGTTTTCTCACGCCACTGCGTTTTTGTCTCTCGACTTCTTTTGACTTTTCTTCTGATACGTCACATACCACAGCTTCATTCTTGGGCTCATTAATATCAGTCCAATCATCCAATACCAAACGGGCTCTTGCCAAAACGTCTTCTGCGACCAGCTGAAATGAAGTAGTGCAAGGGGCAAGATCAGGTAAATGCTGTTGTGAAGCTTCTGCCACTTTTTTCCCATGTTGCGCTGGATACGCTTGAACGACGTAGCGGTGAGAGCAAAAAGAAGAAGTAACGCTGCCATGCCAACAATGATGTAAGGCCTGCTTACTATCTCGCTAGCCACTAGTGCCATATCAAGCTGGAGTTCAAACACAATGTAAGTGAGCAGGTGTGCGAAGGCGTACACAAAGGTGTATACGCCAATCATACGTCTGAATTGCATCGGTTCTGGGCTTGGTAGCCATTTAGCAAGTGGGCTAAGAGTAAGCGTTAGTAAAAGAAAGTGAATTGCCCAGGTTCCAGTCTCATTGATGAGCGTGTTTACAGGGTCTGGACCAAGCTGATCGGTTACCCCTGCAAAAAACAACCAGGCGAGATAGCCCAATGCGAAAAGGTGAATAAGACCTTTTAGGCTGCGGCGTTGCCAAACAGAGAGTCGAAATGGTTTTTTTCTTAACGGCATTAAATGAACAACTTAATAATAATGTTTAATAGCTTCGGTCATGAGATATTGGTTAGAAGGGCTAGCTATTTGCTCGTAGCCCTATAAAACGTACCAGCTAGTAATAACGGGATAAGTCCATATCTTTGTATAGCGGCGCGACTTCGCTGTAACCGTTGAACATTTGGGTGTCGATGCGATTTCTGGCGAGTAGCCCACCTGTGGTTATTCTACGCTCGCTGGCCTGGCTCCACCTTGGGTGCGACACGTTTGGATTCACGTTGGCGTAAAAGCCATACTCGTTGGCGGCCAGTCGATTCCATGTGGTAGGCGGTTTCTTATCGGTAAGGCGAATTCTGACAATAGACTTAATGCTCTTAAAACCATACTTCCACGGTACAACAAGCCTGATAGGCGCACCGTTTTGAGGTGGCAAGGTCTTCCCGTAAAGACCAACCGACATGAGCGTTAACGGGTGCATGGCTTCGTCAAGACGCAAACCCTCTACGTAAGGGTAATCAATACCACCACCGGTAAAGCGGCTTCGTTGACCGGGCATTTGCTCAGGGTCGTATAGGGTTTCAAACGCCACGTACTTGGCTGACATTAATGGCTCGGCTTGTTTTAACAACGCCCCCAACTCAAACCCAATCCAAGGCACCACCATCGACCATGCTTCCACACAGCGCAAGCGGTAAATGCGTTCTTCAAGGGGAAAACGCTTTGTTAAGGCATCGTGATCAAGCTCAATGGGGTTTTTAACCATCCCGTCAACTTTTAACGTCCATGGATTAGTTTGAAATTCAGTCGCATTTTTGGCTGGTGCATCTTTAGATGTGCCAAACTCATAGAAGTTGTTGTAGCTGGTCACTTTATCTTCAGGCGTTTGGGTTTCCGTTATTTGAAACTTAGGGGGCTGACTAAACTCCAGCGCCTTTCCCTTAAACGCTGCCTTCTCTTCTTCATCTTCCCAAAACCAACCGGCAGCGCCTGCCGACTTCGCCAACAGCGTAGACGCTCCCACAAAGCCCATAGATTTGAGCAATGAACGGCGATTCATATAAACGCCTTCATTGGTTACGTCGTTATCAGTTAATTTTACTGAGGGTTTAAATGGTTTTGGCATTACGTCACCTAAATTATGATAAGACTATGAGAAATGGTCGTCACTTCGCCCAGTACATTTAGCTACGTTAATGTAACGAGTAAGTTCAACATAATAAAAAAGACCGAGAGTACGGTCTTTTCATTTCAATTAATTTGGAAAAACAAAACAATCTACATATGCAGACTATCTTGAATACCGCCTTGTTTAGGTGAAAAGATATTACTGTATAGGCGAGATGCGAATTCATCGGTCATACCCGATATATAGTCGGCGAGAACGCGCATACCATTGCCGCTCTCACAGGCCTTACGCCAGCGAACTTGGGTGTTTTCGGGAAGTAAGCGGTCAGGATCTGATGCAAAGGCTTCAAAAAGCTCCATAACCACCAGCTGTCCTTTGTATTCAAGAAGCTGCACATCGGGGCGGCGTATTACTTTGTTAAACACAAAGCGTTTGAAAAGCTCCAAGGCTTGTGCAAAATGTTCAGGCATTACGGCGTTGAACGCCAGTAACGGGTGAGCGAAACCCTCAACGCCTTTTATTTCAATAGCTGTAATAAAGCTATTTACCAGCGCGCCTATGGCATTTTTCCTTTCGTGATGTGCAGCGCTAAATAGCTTATTGGTTAGCACTTCTATATTGTCTGACAGCCACGGTACATCTAGCGCTTTTAGCGGGGTGGTTACATCCTCGACAAAATGATGCTTGTCGACCATATCCATTACAATGGCATCTTCTAAGTCGTGAATGCCATAGGCGATATCGTCAGACAGTTCCATAATTGAGCAGTCGAACGATTTAAATTGCGTTTTACTGTGTGCATTCAGTTTTGCAGTAAACTGCATAAACCCATCTTTATCTTCATTGCTAAATGGCGCAAGTAGCCAGTCGAATAGGGGCTCATCGCAGCGAAACAGACCTTTTGGCGGATGCCAGTCGTGGGCCTTTACCTGACGAAGTGAAACAGGGCGCTCTGGCGTAGGTCCTTTACTATGAAGGGCATCGATAAAGTTTGGATATTTAACCAAGCCTAACACGCTTCTTCTGCATAAATTCATGCCGTGTTCGGCGGTATAGGGCTCTAGCTGAGTGATGATCCTAAAAGTTTGTCCGTTTCCTTCAAACCCGCCGTATTGGTGCATCATGTAATTAAGCGCAATTTCACCACCATGGCCGAATGGGGGATGACCAATATCGTGAGCCAAGCAGAGGGTTTCGATTAACGTAGGATCAAGCGCTAACGTCGTGGCGATATCTGGAAATTTCACCCAAAGTTGGGCAGTAATACCGGTGCCAATTTGGGCGGCTTCTAGAGAGTGGGTTAATCGAGTGCGATAGAAGTCGCTCAGCCCCACACCGAGCACTTGCGTTTTTGCCTGTAATCTACGAAAGGCGGCGCTATGAAGAACGCGTGCTTTATCACGTTGATACGGATTGCGGTGATCGCCGTCTCTTGTTTCACTGCGGGGTAAACGACGCTCGTGTAATGCTAATTCCCAATCGCTTGTTGCCAAAAAAACCTCGCTGCCTTGCTGTGTATGCTACTTCTATTCGTCAGTATAGTGATTTAAGCGCTGTTAATCGCCTTGCTCACATATCGTCTTGCGTAATTTCATCAAGACTTAAAGAAAAGCTTGGTACGTAACGCGTTAAGAAGTAGTCTACTTCTTCAGAATGATACTCTTTAAGGGTTTTATCTAATCGTTTTTTAGCCAGCTTAAACTCTTGGTTACCAGCAGCTAATTCTTCAAGCGTTTTTAGATAAGCGCAAAGTACGTCTGCTGCTTTCACAATAAAAGCTTCTTCTTCACTATGGTAGTGATGATCAATAAGCGCCGCATAGTCTTCTCGAAATGCCTCTGGTGCCATTTCAATTAGCTTGTTCTCTGCAATTTTTTCGATCTTTTTATATTCTTCTTTAATCGCAGGGTTAAAGTATTTCACTGGGGTAGGGAGGTCTCCGGTGAGTACCTCCGACACGTCGTGAAATATTGCCATGGTAGCAATACGATCAGGGTTTAGTGTGCCGCCAAAAAACTTATTTTTTATTAAAGCAAGTGCGTGGGCAACCATGGCCACCTGCAAACTGTGCTCCTGCACATTTTCTGTGCGCACGTTGTGCATTAGCGGCCAGCGATTAATAAGCTTTAAGCGCGCCAGGTGCGCAAAAAAGTGACTTTTATCAGACACATTACGCCCCTTGCTTATACGTTCTAAAGAAGTTGCCAATACGATGCAGAGCAGGCACCAATACATCGCTGTGCGGTAAAAATACTAATCGAAAGTACGTGCCTTCGGTCAGGTTAAACGCGCGACCGTGTACCAGCAGAATTTTTTCAGAGCTTAATAAGTCCAGCACCATTTGTTCATCATTTTGAATGTTGAATTTCTTTTCATCTACTTTGGCGAAACAATACATGGCACCTTTAGGTTTAACGCACGAAATACCGTCAATGCCGTTTAGCATATCTGTAGTGACGTCGCGCTGAATGCGAAGGCGCCCGTTTTCTTTCACCAAGTCGTCAATGCTTTGATAGCCGCCTAATGCAGTTTGAATAGCACTTTGACACGGTACGTTAGCGCACATCCGCATGGAAGATAGGATATTAAGCCCTTCAATATAGTCCGACGCCAGGCGCTTATTGCCGCTGACAACTAGCCAACCTGAACGAAAGCCCGCCACACGGTAGTTTTTGCTTAAACCGCCAAAGGTAACAAAAAAAACATCGTCAGCCAGTGAAGCAATACTGGTGTGTTTTGCTTCATCGTAAAGAATTTTGTCGTAAATCTCGTCGCTAAATACAACAAGTCCGTGTTCGCGGGCGACTTCAACCACATCTTGTAAAAGGGCTTTGTCGTAAACTGCGCCGGTTGGGTTGTTAGGGTTGATCAGTACGATCGCGCGAGTTTTACTGGTGATTTTACTTTTTATGTCGTCAATATCTGGGAACCAGCCTGCTTGCTCGTCGCAGCGATAATGAACGGGTGAACCTGACGAGAGGCTAACTGCTGCTGTCCAAAGCGGGTAGTCAGGGCTTGGAATAAGCACTTCATCGCCATGATTAAGTAGCGCCTGCATTGCCATCATAATTAACTCAGATACGCCGTTACCAATATAAACGTCGTCTACACGGATGTCTTTAATGTTGCGCTGCTGGTAGTACTGCATCACGGCCACACGGGCAGCATAAATTCCTGTCGAGTCTGAATATCCTTGAGACGTAGGCAGGTTATGAATAACGTCTTTTACGATATCGTCAGGGGCTTCAAATCCAAATGGGGCAGGGTTACCGATATTCAGCTTTAATATGCGGTGTCCTTCGTCTTCCATTTTGCGTGCTTGCGCAGCGATTGGGCCTCTAATGTCGTAACAAACGTTATCTAATTTATGTGAGCGAGATACAGTTTTCATGGTCTATCTGGTTGATTTACATACCCTGAGATTATCGCAATACAAAGCCATATGCGATGGCCTTTTTGCAGTATTTCTGCTTTAAGCACTACTTTTTTCACCAAGTGGCTATTTATTGACCACATAACGAGATGAATGATCCGCTTGTCACTTAAGTATAAAATTTATGTTAATAGCTTGTGAACTTTTCATTCAGCGCCTATCGTAGTAGTAAGGCGTGTATAAAAAACGCGTTAGTAACAAACAGGCTAACAAGCAGAGGTGATAAGAATATGTCGCACCATTTCAAAGAAACACCAGAGAATGCAATCACGCAAAGTGGTATAGCACGCGTTATTCCCTGTAAAGAATTAGACGTTGGCGACCCTATAAAATGGTTGTCATTGGCATTACGAGACGCTATGCGCGCACCAGGTCTCACATTGTTTTATGGCGTTCTCTTCGCGGTTATTCCTTGGTTTATTATGTACTTGGTTGAAATGACAGGTTGGCACTTGGTCATTCTACCGGCCATTGTTTGCTTTATGTTGGTAGGTCCATTTTTGGCTGCTGGTCTTTATGATGTGAGCTGGGAAATGGAGAAAGGCCATAAGCCCACGTTACGCCATTCTTTGCGTGCAATGCGCAGAAATGCGTTTAACGAGTGGGGCTTTGCCATTTTACTTATGGTGATGATGATATTCTGGTTGCGTGTTGCATCGCTAATCCATGCACTTTATCCGCCTTATATCGAAAACGATTTAGAAAGCTTATTACCATTTTTGGCGCTAGGCACAATTGTTGGTGCGGGTTTTACATTGGCCATGCTTTTCATTACGGCGTTTACCCAACCAATTTTGATGGAACGCAAAGTTGACCTTGCCACCGCTGTATTAACCAGTGTTAACGCAGTGTGGCTTAATAAGGTGCCCATGCTTATTTGGGGGGCGATCATCTTTACCACCGTTGCGATTGGTTACGTAACCGGGTTTATTGGTTTTATCGTGTTAATGCCTATTATCGGCTACGCTTCATGGCATGCTTATATTGATGCCATTGAAACTAAGCGCGAACGCAAATATGAGTAATCGCCCACGTTTTCTGTAATTTAATTACGGAAATGGTGAGGTTTTCTGTACATTAGATGCGCTTTACCATTATATATTTTGTTAAAATTACAGTTTTAAGGCCCCAAAAGGGGCCTTTTTATACTTAAGTCTTATATTTCTTTCATCCTACAAGTTCCATCGCTAGATATATTAGTAATATGTAATCTAAATTAATCTCGATAAAACAGTGATTTAGCCTAGTAACAATGGTGTAACAAACTGATTTACCACACATTTACCCCCATTACACAATCATTCAACAGAAAAGTTTTAATTCTTGATGCATAAATAAAGGGCGTTGAGCGAATTGTTGATTGTTCAGCTTTGTTCAACCAAAAACTAAGAGTTTGCCACAAACTTGATTAAAGCCTTTATCTACACATTGAGGAATTAAACATGAAACCAGTTAAATCGAAACTAGCCAACGCGGTAAAAGTGCTAGCTGTAACTGCAACCGCAGCATTTAGCGTTAACGCAACTGCCGCAGCACCGCAAAAAGACATACGCTTTGTAGGCGAAACCCAATTTGCAGGGTTTTGTAAAGCTGTGATAAATGATGATGTTAGAGTACTTCGCTCTAGTCTTTCACGTAACGTAGGTCGCATTGGTGCTAGTCAGCGTGAAGTGTTGCGTATGGTAACGTCTGAAGAAGGATTAACGTGCAATGGCAGTAGCCTAATTGAGTTTTCAGTTGAGCGTCACGCTGATGCCGTACATGAATACTTAACGTCGCGTAGCTAAGGCGTGGTAGCGGTTACGATAAATCCAGAAAAAGCGGGCTAGCTTGCACTCATCGTCAATCACGTTGACGTAAATGGTGAAAACTAGACCCGCTTTTTGTCTTACTTTTTGCTTTAAAATGCGCCTTAATTAGCGATTTTAATATACGTGGCTACACGCGCTTTACTGGTTTTAAACAAACGTTGCGTTTTAAACCTAAGCTTTAGTAGCAACACGTAAGCAAGTGGTACTAAGAACAAGCTGGTTAGTGTTGAGAACACCAGCCCACCAATGATTGCAATGGCCATTGGCGAGTAGGGAGGGCCGTCGCCGCCAATTCGAGTACTCCCCATCGCAAGTGGAATAAGCCCTAGAACTGTAGTGGCTACTGTCATCAGAATAGGCCTGATACGTGTCATACATCCTTCAATCACTGCGTCATACAGCGACAAGCCTTCATTAATTAGCTGATTAATTCTGTCTACCAATACGATGCCATTGTTAACCACAATACCCATCAGAATCAGCATGCCAATCATCCCCATGATAGACATAGATGTGCCTGTAACCATGAATGCCCAAAAAACACCTGTGAAGGAAAACAGTAGTGACGTAATTACAGATGTTGGAAGAATTAGCGATTCAAACAGCGCGGCCATCACAACGTATATCATGCAAAGCGCTAATAGCATATTCATTTGCATTACGGCATTGGCTTCATCCTGGCGAGAGAAGCTGCCGTCTAGCGTCCACTTATAGCCTGTCGGCAATTCGATATTAGCTAATGCTTTTTCTATGCGTTCACGAGCTTGTTCGGTGGTGGTTTCACCCTCTAGATTTGCACCAATAGCTAGCGCTGTTTGACGATAGTTGCGGTTAATTTGCGAAAGCTGTGGCACCACAGTGAAATCTGCAATCATGTTCAGCGTTACCGATTGACCCTGCGTAAACCCAATATTGATGTTCTTAAGTTCGCTTAGCGAGGCTTGAATATCGCTGCCAAACTTAAGCTGCACCGCCACTTCTCCGGCGTCACCATAGCGGAATGTACGTAAATTACTGCCGCGTAGTGCCGTAGAGATAAGTTTAGCCACATCGTTTACTTGTATGCCAAAGCGGTTTGCTTTCTCTCTGTCTATGCGTATTTGAACCTCATCACGGGTAGATCCCGTGTCGGCTTTTACATCTTCCAGCCCTTCTATAGTGGAAAGAATAGGGATGATCTGCTCTGAAATATTTAGCAAGGTTTCTGAAGACTCGCCCAACAGCGTTACTCTTACGCCACCACCGTTGCCGCTATCCCACTGGAAAGAGGGGCGAGCACGAACGAATGAAGGCATGTTTTCGCGAATATCCTCCTTAATTTTACCCACACTTACGGGCAACTCGTCATTAAGTGTGATACCGCTTACTGCATGACCAGCAGTAAAATAGGTATACACCTGCTTAATATGAAAGCGTTCTTGGTTTTCATAAAGATAAGCTTCCATTTTATTTACGGTTTTTTCCACTTCTTCTAGAGTGAAGTTTTGCGTCACATGGTAATTAAGCCAAATACGCTCTTGGTTGTCGTTACCCTCATCGTCAGACGTAACCACCTGCATAGGCACAAAGGTCGACGCGAGAATAAGCAGAGCAATAACACAAGTTACGCCCTGGTGTTTCAACATCCAGTTAAGCGCACGACCATAGCCTTTTATGTAGGACGGTGTTTTAGGCGTTTTTACAACAGGGATCTTTACCTTAGTTGTCAGCAAGGGAATAAGTGTTTTAGCAATGAAAAGCGACGCGAACAGAGATATACAGATAGCCACAGCAACGTGCTCTAGGAAAATAGTCACGTCTATTTTTACCCCAATAATATTAGGTAAAAACACTATTGCCGTGGTTGCAGTTCCGGCAATGACTGCAAGACTGACTTTGTTTACACCAATCTGGGTGGCTCGCTTAATGTCTCCCTCTTGTTGGCGTTCTTGAAATACGCTTTCAGTGATCACAACGGCGTTGTCTACCAGCATACCTACCGCTAGCATGAGGCCCATTAACGATAAGATGTTGAGTGTATAACCTAATAGATACATCACACCTAAGGTAATACAAATTGAGAATGGTACAGAAAGCACCACGATTAAGGTGGTGGTAAGCTGGCGCAAGAATAAGTACAGCACAATAACTGAAAGTAACGCACCTAAAAGGCCAGCGTTTAGCAAATCGCTCAGCGACGAAGTTACGCTTTTCGCGGTGTCGTCCATTACAAATAAACTAATGCCTGTAAACTCAGGGTCTTCCTTGGCTTTTTCGATAACTTTCATTACCGCGTCGGAAACTTCTACAAGATTGCTGCCCGATTCGCGAAATACGTTAAAGCCTACCGCAAAGGTGCGATCTAAATGACGTCCTTCGTTGCGTTGAGGGAGCTCGTAAGTCACGCTGGCAATATCAGACAAGCGAACGCTGCGAGTAACCCACATATTTTTAAAATCGTTTACATCGGTAAATTCGCCAGTTGGGTTAACCAGAATTTTTTCACCGTTATTGTACATGTAGCCCGCGGTTAGCGAGAAGTTTGCGTTTAGAAGCTGCTGCTCTAAGCGTGTACCGTCTATTTGGTAGGCCGCCATTTTCTTAGGATCTAAGCGAATAGTAATTTGACGCTTCATGGTGCCGTATAGCTCAACTTTCGATACACCCGGAACACGCTCTAGCGGACGCTTGAGGTTGCGTTCTAGCAAGTCGTAGGCATTTGATAAGTCGCGGTCGCTCGATACGCGAAGCTGAAATATAGGCATATCGTTGGTGTTAAATTTATACACCATGATCCGCTCTATATCGTCAGGAAGTTCGTGGCGAATAGCGTCAATCTTCTCCCGCGCTTCAATACTTTTGGCTTTGAGGTTTTCATCCCAATCGAACTCTACAATGACCTCAGCCATATTGTCGTACGACCGTGCCCTTAATCGCTTTATCCCCGACATGGTAGCAACGGCCTCTTCAACCGGGCGGGTGATCATGGTTTCAATCTCAACTGGCGTTGCATCAGGGTAGGGGATCTGCACTACCATTTCTGGAATATCAATCCCAGGGAATTTCTCTAAAGGCAATAAGCGGCCAGATACAATGCCGAACAGCAACATAGACAAAAACAGCATTCCGATGGTAACGGGCTTATTTAACGCAAAGCGTGCAAGCGAGGCGCCTATACCTGCAATTTTTGAAAGGTGCGGCTGTGAAGCTATGTCTGTCTCGCGTTGATTCGGGTCACGTGTTTGGCGCTTGTCAGTGTGGGTTTCAGAACTGTTATTAGCGTTGTGAGAAGGTGTACTCATAGTACACCTCCTTTCGACATTGCTCCTTCGTCACCAAAGCCCGCATTAGTATTAACAGACGTTTTCTGCGCAACGTTTTTCTTAACGTCGAACAGGCTGTAAAGCACTGGCAGTAATATGAGGGTGAGCAAGCTTGCAAACAGAAGGCCGTATATAACGGTGATGGCCATTGGCGTGCGAATTTCAGCACCTTCACCAAAACCAAACGCCATAGGCAATAGACCCAACACCGTAGTAAGTGTAGTCATCACAATGGGGCGCAGGCGGGTCTTTGCAGCATCTAGAATAGCGGTGTCTTTATCTACTCCTTGACGGCGTAACTGATTTATACGGTCAACTAATACAATAGCGTTGTTTACTACAATACCGCACAGCATAATCAAACCGATAAATACCACCACGTTTAGCGGCGTATTGGTAAGCCACAATCCATACACGGAACCCGCGCCAGCTAGCGGCACTGCGAACAAAATAAGCAGAGGGTGCAGCAGCGACTCAAACTGTGACGCCATAACCAAATACACCATGAACACCGCAAGTGCTAGGGCAAACTGTAGCGAACGGAAGCTGCTTTGCATGTCTTCACTTTGTCCAGTTACTGTTGCACTTAAAGATAGAGGAAGTTGGGTTTCATCAATGACTTTATTAGCAACGGCAACCGCTTCATCAAGCTTACCTTTGGCTAAATTCGCAGATACCAGCGCTACACGCTGCTGTCCAACGCGGGTGATCTCGCTAGGACCTACACTCATGTATACGTCTGCCACGGCACTTAAAGGAATAGGTTGTGCAGAGCCTGGATTAACAACAATGGCACGCACGCTGGCGATGTCATCTCGCTGGTTTTCTTGGGTTCTTACCAGCACATCTACCTTTCTGTCTTCAACACTATACTGTGTAGCGACACGGCCACCTACTTTGGCCGCAATAAGCTGAGAAACGGTTGATGCATCAAGCTCAAGGCGAGCAAGTTTGGCGTGATGGAAGGCTATTTTAAGCTCTGGGTTTCCGTCACGAATGCTGGTCGTTACGTCTGCAAAATTATTAAAACTGGCTAGCTTGGTCGCAATGGCGTCGCCATACTGCTGTAACTGATTTAGGTCGTAACCCGCAATTTCAATTTGAATAGGCGATGCAAAGCTAAATAGCTCAGGCTCTGAAAACGTTGCCTGAACCTGAGGTTTAAAGGCTAGGTAATCACGAAGCGCACGCTTTACCGCGTCCATATCGCCAGCTGTCGCCGAAGGCTGCATGACAATTTTTAAGCGGCCCCAATGATCGCCACCCTGATTAGGCGCAGCGCTTATAAGGCTTCCCGTACCAGACATGGCATAGGTGCGAAGCACCATGGTTTCGCCGCCATCATTGTTATTTACTGCAACCGCAGCAAGCTCGCTGATAATAGCGTCGGTACGCGCCAGTGGCGAGCCCGCAGGAAGGGTCACTTCTACCGAAAATTCTCCTTGTGACAGGGTAGGAATAAGTTCCATACCTAGTTTTGGTACAAGCATTATCGCGCCAGCAGCAAGAATAAAGGCAGTAGCTAACACCAGCGCTTTGGCTTTAAGACTTACGCGCAGCAGTTTTTCATAAGCAGAAGCGAGAAGGTCAAACCCTTTGTTAAATACCCAGATAAGTGGTTTAAACGCAACGCTTAATAATTTGCTGACGATATGCCATGCACCTATCACCAAGGTAACCAAGGCTGCAGGTAAAAATACAAAGATAAGTCTGAATACCCAACGAACTGGCAGGGTAACGTAATACATAACTTTGCCAAACGTTGACGTAGGAGGGGTAGGCGCTGGTGTAGTGAACACATCTTCGTGATCTAGCTGTTGCTTTTTCTTCTTATGTGCCATCGCAGGGATAAGTGTGAGCGCAACAACAAGCGATGCAGCTAAAGCGAACGACACGGTTAACGCTTGATCTTTAAACAGCTGACCTGCAATACCTTCTACAAATATTAGCGGCACAAACACGGCCATAGTGGTCAGTGTCGAAGCCACAATTGCGCCAGAGACTTCTTTTGTGCCTTCACTGGCGGCGGAATCCTCTGCTTTAGTGTTTTCAGCTCTTGAGTTTTCATTAGCTGTACCGTTATTAGTCCCAGCCACTTTTAATTTTTTATGGCGATCGATATTTTCAAGCACAACAATGCTGTTATCTACTAATAATCCAACAGCCAGCGCGATACCACCTAAGCTCATCATGTTTAAGCTTATGTCGTTGGCATACATTAGATTAAAGGTGGCAATTACTGATACCGGAATAGAAACCGAGATAATAACGGTAGCCCAGAAGTCTTTAAGAAAAAGGTACAGCACCAACATGGCTAAAATACCGCCCATCACTGCCGCTGATTTTACGTTATCTATAGCTTGCTTAATGAACACGCTTTGGTCATAAATTTCGCTAAGCGTGTAGTTAGAAGGCAAGTTGTTGTTGACCTCATTTAACCGGCTAGCCACTTTTTGTGCAACGTTAACCGCATTAGCATCGCCTTCTTTATAAATGGCAATTTCAATGCCTTCATTGCCGTTAAAGCGCGTTACCACATCACGATCTTTATAAGCACTCTCAACCGTTGCCACGTCTTTAAGTTGAATGTTTCTGCCTTCAAAACGCCCAATGAAAAGGTTTTCGATATCGCTCAGTGTTTCAAACTGATTGAGGGTTCTGACCAAAAACGCTTGGGCTGCGTTATCAATTCGACCGCCGGCCGCGTTAATGTTTTCGGCACTGACCCGGTCAATAATTCGGGTAATGGGAATAGACAGCTGACTGGCTTTCTGCTGGTCGATAAGAATGTGTATCTCGTTTTCTAAACCACCGCCAACGCGCACGGCTGCCACACCTTCTACCGACTCTAAAGCTCGTTTTACTTGCTGTTCGGCATATAAACGTAATCGCTTCATTTGCGCTACGCTTAAACTTGACGTATCGCTTTGTGCCGTCAGCCCCAGTTTAATTACTGGGTCTAAACTTGGGTTAAAACGAAGAAGTCTTGGCTTTTCTATATCAAGGGGAAGTTGTAAAACATCGAGTTTTTCGCGCACTTCTAAGCTCGCGAAATCCATGTCAGTACCCCATGCAAATGAAAGCACTACGTCAGACTGGCCTGCGCGCGATGTGGACGTAACTTTACGTACGCCTTTTACTACGCCAATGGCTTCTTCAATGGGCTTTGAAACCAGTTGTTCGACTTCGCCTGGCGCTGCACCGTCGTAGTCAGTACGAATGGTGAGAGTAGGGTAAGATAAGTCAGGCAGTAGGTTAACCGACAGTCTGCCTAACGACACCATACCAAATAGCAATACCGCAAAAGTGAACATACTAACGGCAACAGGGCGCTTTACAGCAATATCTACAATACGCATTGTGTGAGTTCCTTGTTGGGCCGAATTAGCTGTTAACTACTTCAACAGGGGCGCTGTCTTTCAAGTTTTGGTGGCCTGCGGTAACCACTTCTTCATTACCGTTTAAACCATTAATAACTTCAACGACTTCGTTGTTTTCAAAACCTGTAGAAATATCAACTTTTTTAACTTTGCCGTTGTCGACAACGAATACACTATGATTATTATCGATGGTAACTAGCGCTCTACGAGGCAACAACGTGGCGTTAGCATGTGTTGCGTACTCAAGTGACACATCGGTAAACATGCCGGCTTTAAGTTTGTTATCTTCGTTAGGTACTTTTAAGGTTACTTTGAACGTGCCTGTGGTCGCATCGATGACCGGGCTTATACGTTCAACACTCGCGGTGATACTCCTGTCGCCTAAAGCCGCCACGGTAAGCATTGCACCTTGTCCAATCACTACGTTAGGTAGCTCATTTTCAGGCAGATACACAATGCCTTGAAGATTACGTTGCTGAACGATATGGAACATTCTCTCCCGTTGGAACGATTCGGTTAAGTTACCTACTTTTGCGTTTCGCTCTGCAATGTATCCATCAATTGGGGCTGTGATCGTTGCTTCTTTCAAATCAAGTTCAGCCAAGCGTACAGATGCTTTTGCTGATTCAAATTGCGAAGTGAGCTTGTCGTAAGTGTCATCGCTGATAAGCTTTTTGGAATAGACTTTGTTGACCTTTTCTAGTTCGCTTTCAATACCAGCTAAATCAGCCAAAGCTTTTGATAAGTTCAGCTCGTAGCGGCGTTTATCAAGCTGTGCCAGTACCTGGCCTTTTTCAACATAATCACCTTCTTCTACGAAGATTTCTTCGATAATTCCAGATGCTCGCGCAACCACAAATGCTTCTTCACGGGCTTCTAAAATAGCGGTTGTGTCGTAAGTGGACGTAATGTCGCCAGTAACAATGGTTTGGGTTTCAACGGGAATAGCAAAAACGGTTTCTTCAACTTCGGTGGCGTTGGCTTGGTCATTAATGGCATCAGCATCAGAACATGCTGTCATCGAGAGAGAGAGGGCAACAATACCGCTTCCAACAAGTAATTTGAGTGATGTTGGCGAAAACGGTAATAAAGAATGTGATGGTGAAAAAGAGGTGTTGCTGTGCGTTGTAGTTTCCATGGTCAATAACCCTAACGTAGTTGTCGTTATATAATAATGACCATATACAGCAGCTAATATGCCAAAGATGTTAACTAATGTTAATTGTTAATAATATCAATCACTTATGAGTGTAGCAAACAGTTTCAACGAAAAAGCCAACCCAAGTGGTTGGCCTTTTCTACTAATGCTTAGCGAGAATCGCTAAAAAGAGGCTGGTTCTACTATAGTTTATTAAACCAAAGTATAGCTTGTAGTGATCTCAACATTACCCGTTAGCATTAGCATGACGGAACAGTATTTTTCTGCAGAAAGCTGCACAGCGCGAGCAAGGGCCTTTTCACTAATGCCTTCACCTGACACTGTGTAATGCGCGTGAATTTTAGTAAATACACGAGGCGGCTCTTCAGCGCGTTCAGCTTCTAATTCACAGTTACAGGCTTCAATGTTAAAGCGCCCTTTTTTAAGAATATCTACCACGTCAATACTTGAACATGCACCAACTGCCAACAGCACTGATTCCATCGGAGATACTGCCTTACCGCTGCCGTCCATCACCGTTTTGTAACCGCTGTCTGTAGTTCCTGTAAAAGTTAAATCTTGATCCCAAGAAACACGTGCTTTCATTGTTTGTCCTAATGTCATAAAAATAAAAAAGGAAGCTGCAAGACAGGCCAGTTTAGCGCTTCAATGCAGCTGTGACATGTGCGTTTATTTGTTAAGGCGAACAGCATCTGGGCTAAGCGTGATTTTCTTTTGCTTATATAACGCCCCTAACGCTTTTTTATACGCCGCTTTACTCACGTTAAAATGAGAGTAAATGGCTTCTGGCGCACTCTTATCTGTTAGCGTAGAAATGCCACCGTGGGCTTCTAAGTCATCCAAAATGGCTTGTTGAAGTGCATCACGGCCACCTTTGTCTACGCGCTGAAGGGCTACATCCACCTTGCCATCGTCACGAATTGTTTTAATTACCCCTTCAGTAGCTTGCCCGACTTTAAGTGGCTTAAAGGCATCGCTATGGAAAATAAGACCTAAGCTTTTTTCATTGATAACGACCTTAAAACCTAAATCAGTTTTGGCATAAACCAAGCATTGCACTGTGTCGCCCTCGTTGAGATAGGCACTACTTTCCTTTAGAAAATAGTGAAGCTTGGTAGCACCTAAAATACGCTGGGTTTTATCATCAAAAAAGGTGTGAACAACATAGTACATACCTGGATTAACAGGTTGGGCTTGGTAGTCGTTGGGCATTAAAAGGTCGTTGTCTAAACCCCAGTCGAAAAATGCACCAAAGTTAGTGGCAGATACCGCTTTAAGTACCTTAGTTTCACCAACTTGAATCAAAGGTTTCTTCATGGTGGCATAGAGAGCGCCGCGCTGATCTGTGGCTACAAATACGTCTATCTGTTGTCCTTCTGCGAGGGAAGTTTCTACTTCGTCAATCGCAAGGGTCACAGTTTGCAGCTCTTCAGCATCATCTATTTCTATTACGCAGTCGTTTTCGTCATTGTTTTCGACAAGTGGCGCTAAAGCGTAGCCAAAAGGGTATTGGGCTACCACGCGTAATGTATTAATTTTTCCAATATTTATCATCAGCACTGACTTTTTAAAAAGAACAGGTAACATGATACTGGAATGAACGTAAGAGCTAAACCATTATGAAGTTAAATTGCGATTTAGGTGAGAGTTTTGGCGCATGGTCTATGCCGGTGGAAGCGGCCATTATGGCAGAAATTGATCAGGCCAACATTGCTTGTGGTTTTCACGCTGGTGATCCGTTAGTGATGAAGCAGGCTATTCGGTTAGCCAAACAACATGATGTGGACATAGGTGCCCATCCAGCCTATCCAGACTTACAGGGATTTGGTCGCAGAAGTATGGCGATTGCTGCTGATGAACTCAGCGCTATGATCCAATATCAAGTGAGTGCATTGAGTGGAATGGCAAAGGCTTGCGGGGCCAACGTAAGTTATGTGAAACCTCATGGTGCGCTTTACAATGACATGATGAAAGATACAGCTGTCATGCGCACAGTAATGCGAAGCATAGCTGAAATAAATATGCAGTCGTTAGATTCGCCCCTTGCGCTAATGGTACAGGCTACGTCGCAAAATGCAGCGCTTAAAGACGCTGCGCAAGAGTGGGGGCTGCCGTTGTATTTTGAAGCGTTTTCAGACAGGCGTTATACCGATGAAGGTTTACTGCAATCTCGCTTGATCGAAGGTGCCGTGTTAAGCGAGAGCGACGCATTGCTTCAAGCTAAACAACTTATATCATCGGGAACAGTAACGACAGCTTCGGGAGCAACACTTGCAATAGAAGCGGATTCTCTGTGTGTACATGGCGATACTAAAGGGGCGGTGAATATTGCAAAGAAAATCAGAACATTTCTATAAACCTGCCTCATAAAAAACACATTTTACAAGAACAATACAAGAGGCTGTTACCCATTGTTGTGCTGAGAGTGGTATATCTAAAACTAAGTACTCAGAACCAAGCACTGACAGCCGTTTAAATAACAAGGACAGTAGATGCAAGCTTTCGGTCGCATTAAGCGAATAGTTACAGCAAGTGCAGACGCCATTATTTTGTACTTTGATGGCGCAAACCTGGACGACGCGAATAATGCCTGTCATCACGTGCTGGCAGCGATAGATAGCAAAAAGGGAAGCGATTCGTGGGCTTGGCTGCGTGAGTGTGTGCCTTCCTATGACAGCCTGTTGATTATTTTTGATATGGCATTAATTGATAGCCACGGTGTATACCGTGCCATAAGTAATCTAAGCGCTGAAGACATGAGCCTGCAATCATTCTCTTTGCAAGCAAAAGAGAATGAAAGTAGCGCCGTGATTGAAATTCCTGTTTGGTACGGTGCGCCTAATGCAAGTGATTTAAGTGTAGTGAGTAAGAAAACGTCACTGTCTATTGAAGAGATTATCGAATTGCACACTAGCACGACTTATAAAGTATACGCAGTGGGTTTTTCTCCGGGCTTTGCCTATATGGGTGATATTCCAGAAGCGCTCAAATGTGCGCGACTAGGCACACCGCGCAAACGCGTACCTAAAGGTGCGGTTGCAATCGCTGACAGGCAAACTGCTGTCTACCCCAGTGAATCACCTGGAGGATGGAATTTATTGGGGCTTACGGCATTCGACATGCTCATTCATAAAAATGAGCAAAGTGAAGCGCGGTTAAAAGCAGGTGATGTGGTTAGGTTTGTTTCAGTTACTGAACAGGAATATAGAGCAGGATTGCAGGTTGAGCGATGAGAATTGAAGTACTCAGTAAAGGATTGTTTAGCCTTATCATAGATAACGGACGGGTAGGGCGACAACGGGATGGATTTTGTGAATCAGGCCCTATGGATAGTAACGCCTATGATTGGGCCAATTTTCTAGCCTTCAATTTAGACGGTACGCCATGCTTCGAAGCGATTGGTGAAATGCGATTACGGGTTGATGAAGATTGTATTATTGCTGTGACTGGCAGGGAACCGTCACTCGACGTAGATGGAAACGTTAAAGCAACATACCAGAGCCAACATGTACCGGCAGGTGCAACTATTACGTTTGGCAGCGCTCTACTTGGTAGCAAAGCCTATTTGGCAATAGGTGGAAATTGGCATGTGCCAAAAGCGGTAGGGAGTGCATGTACGGTAGTACGCGAACAACTTGGTGGGTTGGATGGTAAGGGATGCGCGTTAAAAGATGGCGATTGCATCGACATTTCAGCTAACAGCAGAATTAAAAGCACCGCTAGAATGCGCACTCTCTCGCGGCAGCACATAGACAACTATGGTTTTTTAGAGTCTATTCGGGTTATTCCCGGGTATCAGTTTTCGAGTTTTAGCGCTGTTGCTTTACGCACGTTTGAAACAAGCAGCTATACGGTTTCATCGGCTATCGATCGCATGGGCTTTAGGTTGACCGGTGAATCAGTTACAGCCGATATAGAAAACATGCGCTCAGAGGCAATTCATTTAGGTGCAATTCAAGTTCCCGGCGACGGGCAGCCTATTGTAATGATGCGCGACAGACAAACATTAGGGGGTTATCCAAAACTTGGCTGTGTAAGCCCCTGTGATATAAGTCGCTTGGCCCAAGCCGTGCCAGGCGAAAAAGTGAATTTTGTTTTTCAACATGAAGAAGAAGCAAGGGCAGACTGGCTACTGATGACAAGTAGGCGTCGCCGACTACAAGGAGAAATATTGTGACGATTGCGTTTTTAAACGGTGAGTATATGCCTCTTTCTGAGGCTAAAATTTCTCCGATGGACAGAGGCTTCCTTTTTGGTGATGGTATTTATGAAGTCATTCCAACGTATTCTGGTAGCGCAGTAGGCTTCAAGGGGCACACTTCGCGTATGGCGCAAGGCCTTAAAGCTATTGAAATCGCTAACCCTTATTCAGCAGAAGAATGGCAAGACATTTTGACCAGCTTGGTCGAAAAAAACAAAGCATTTATAGAAAGCGGAAACATTGGTGTTTATTTCCACGTAAGCCGTGGCACCGATACAAAACGTTTTCATGCATACCCTAAGAATATAGCACCTACGGTATTCGGGTTTGCTTTTGAAATAGCGCCACCACAGCCCACAGCAAAATCTGAAGCAAGGCCTTTCAAAGTTGCGCTTCAACAGGATAAAAGGTGGCAACGCTGCCATATCAAATCCACATCCTTGTTAGGCAATGTAATGCACTATCAAGCAGGTGTTGACGCAGGCGTTAACGAAACTATTTTGTACAACAGCGAAGGTATGATAACCGAGGCAAGTTCATGCAACGTGTTTATGGTGAAAGACGGATGTATATCTACGCCCCCCTTAAACCATGAACTTCTTCCCGGTATTACTCGCGCCATTGCAATTGAAGCATTTAAACAGGCAGGCCTGGTTGTTACAGAAACTTGGTTTAGCAAAGATGAGTTGCTGGAGGCAGATGAAGTATGGTTAACCTCTTCAAGCAAAGAAGTTGCCCCGGTAGTTGAAGTAGACGGAAAACCTATTGGCACAGGGGAAGTGGGTGACGTGTGGGAGAAAGCAATTAAGGCTTACCACGCATATAAGTTTAAAGCGTAACGAAAAAAGGCCCGCTTAAAGCGGGCCTTTTGCTAGAATAAAACTGTTACTTATTCAGGTAAGTTGTCGCAGTTACCGTCTGTACACTCACCGTATAAGTAAAGGCTGTGATGCGTTAGCTTCATCTTGTGTTGCTTTGCAATCATCTCTTGGCGTTCTTCGATAATGTCATCTTCAAACTCAATGACCTTGCCACACTTCAAACACACAAGGTGGTCGTGGTGATCTTTGTGACTGATTTCAAATACAGATTTTCCACCTTCGAAATGGTGGCGATTAAGAATGCCTGCATCATCAAATTGGTTTAACACGCGGTACACGGTAGCAAGACCAATTTCTTCACCCTGTTCGATAAGGATTTTGTAAACGTCTTCAGCGCTGATGTGTTGGTTTTCTGGCTCTTGCAGAATTTGTAAAATTTTAAGGCGAGGCAGAGTGACTTTTAGCCCTGCTTTTTTCAATTCTTTATTTTGATCCATTACAACCTACTAAGAACGAGTGAATAAGTATTTGGTGGTTATTATAGGTAAGTTGAAACAATTTAAAAGCAAAACCGTGGAAACTTTGTTTTCTCGCTGAAAATTTATCCATTGCACTGGTGCGATAAAAATTGTTACTTCGATACAGCCCGCATGGTGTCTGGCCTGACCAGATTGTAAGTGCAAGATTTATCTAACAAATGTGCAGAATAAATAAAACTTTTGATGCATTGAATTAACATCCTGTTAAACTAAACTTAAAAAGGCGATACAACCCTATTTATTTTTTGGCATGTTTTTTTGGTGGAAGTGCCCATGCAGTTAACAATTATAAATAAAATCACGTTAGGCTTTGGCTTATTCGGCTGCTTATTATTACTTACCAGTATTCTTTCCTATTTTGGTCTTAGCGGAATAAAAGATTCTGCACAAGACGTTGTAGAGCAAAAGATGCCAGTTCAGACCAGCATGGTAAAAGTAAAGACTGAGATCCTCTCTTTATCAGTGATTACTGCCAACGGATATCATGTCGAAAATAGAGAAGAGCTGGTCGCAAACAAAGAGACGTTTGATACTTTATCTTCCGCATTCTCTGACGACTTGTCTCGTTTAAACTCACTTATGTCAAACAACGCGGTAGCCAGTAACGCTGTCGACGTTAGTCTAGCCTACGTTAATAGTAGTAACGACATGTATACCGCTATCAACGAGCGAATGAATATCGAGAAGGCGCTTGCTGCACAGCTTGAAAAAGTCTTAATGACGGCCGATGAGGCTAGTGCGTTAATGCTAGATCTTTCCTATTTAGAGGGAAATAACCCCAGTATTGAAACGCTAATTGGTGCGGGTACTGCAATAGACAACAAATTGCTCACAATGAATGATTCATTCATTGAACTGGCTGAAACCGATAACGCTACGCAAAGTGCGAGTATTATTGAAGATTTAGAATACCAATTGAGTAATTTGCAGGTAGATAAAGACTATGTAAATCGTTTGGCGACAGGGGTAGATGATGGCGGTACGATAGCTTCTTTTAACGAACAGTATGATTTACTGATGGAAGCGGTAAACGGCACAAATGGATTAATTGCTTTGCAGCGACAAAAACTTTCTGAAGTAGACAAAGCTGCGAAAGCTCAGAAGGAAGCAAAAGAAGCGTTAGAAACCGCACTTGCCGACATTAATACTTTGTTTGACGCTGTCCAGAAGCAATCTCTTGATGGGCAGAACGCCATTCTTGAATCTGTTCAGGCCAACCTTGTGCGCAATATCATTGTCGCGGCACTGGGCTTGGTTGCTGCAATATTTTTAGCGGTTATTGTAACCCGTAGTATTTCCAAGCCCCTTGGCCGTATCAATAAAGGCTTAAGTCAGCTAAGTAAAGGGGATTTAAGCACCAAATTGCCTCAAGAGGGCAATGATGAGTTTTCTGCCCTTTCCGCAAAAGTGAACAGCCTAACCGATAGTTTACGAGAGCTAGTGGGCAATATATTAGAGCAAGAAAAACGCCTTATAGACATTACAAAAGAAAGCGTAGAGCTGGGTAATAAGAGCTTATCTGAGGTAGACAAGCAACGTGAGCAAGTAACGGTAACGTCTACGAATACAAAACATGTACAGGAAAAAAGCCGCAGCAACCTCGCCCAAATTAATGAAGCAATGGACGCCCTACGCGATATAACAAAGCAAAGTACAGACATTGGTCAATTGGTACAAAAAAGCAGTCAGCAGGTGGGTAATCAAGCCAAACAGGCGGAGTCTTCGGCGCAGATCATTAATCGTTTGGACGACAACTCTCGCAATATTGGCAGTATCTTAGACGTGATTAAAACGATTGCAGAGCAAACCAACTTGTTAGCATTGAATGCAGCCATTGAAGCTGCAAGAGCTGGTGAACAAGGTAGAGGCTTTGCGGTTGTTGCGGATGAAGTGCGAACGCTAGCCAACCGCACCCATGACTCTACGGAAGAAATTGAGCAGATGATTGGGAACTTACAAAAAGATGCTGCGCAGGCAGTAAAAGCAATTAATGCAGGGCGTGAACAAGCGCAAGAAGGGGTGGAAATTACCCAGCAAGTATCTCAGCAAGTAGAGAGTATTAGAGAAATCATTGAGCGGTTAAGCGATATTAACGAACACATTGTGGCTGATACCGAACAACAAGATGTTTTACTTGGCGATGTTGCGAAAAGTTTGAACCGCATAGTTGCTCTAGCCGACTCCAGTGCGCAAAGCACGCGCCAGTCGAACGAGTCGACAATGTTGTTGGATGCGCAAACTGAGAGCTTGAGAAAAGCAGTAGAGCGGTTTCACCTGTAATCGCTGAATTAGCGTAACTGACAGCAGGCGCAGCTGATTAATTATCAAAAAAAACCGCTCATCAGAGTAATGCCGTTCACTTAAGGTGAGCGGCATTTTTCTTTCTGCTGTATCGCTGTGGTCTCTTCTTAACTGTTCGGGGGAAGCTGCGTTCTCGCCGTGGAG
>NZ_JAKRFB010000022.1:0-104717 GCF_022348315.1 Alteromonas sp. MmMcT2-5
GTCTTTGGCTACGCTCAGTCTATTTAACTTGGAGTGTATATAAATATCATCAAGCCCTTTTTCTTCAAGGACTGCCCGTACATCGTACATTAGAGAAAGCACTAGTCTCCTTTCTTTCTCTAGTTTTGCAAAGAGTCTGTCAACTGATGAAACTTTACCCATGCCTTTTGTCCTTTTGAAATTAACGTTAATTTGCCTGCACAAATATTATCGAGTATTTCAGCAAGTAAAAAAAGACATCAAAATGATGTGTGCGAAAACCTAAAAAACATTGATTTTCAATATCTTAAAGCATTACTAAGTAAAATTGCTATGCAGGCCTATCTGTGGCTAGGTATTTTTCGTAGTTCCTAGTATGAAAGTCATTGATAAACCACATTTGAAAAAGAGGAGTTGTTATCGATGGGAGAATGCCTTCTCTTAAAACTTCATAAAGGCCTTTTTTTCCCTCAGTTACGTAGACTTGACAACAAAAGTGGTAATAGGGCTGAACGAGTAGAACTCCTTCATTTTCGATTCGATTGTGATTTTTCATCAATTGCGCCACGCCATCCCGATACTCTTTATTTTCTTCAATATTCGATATCATCGCTTGCGCACCGACTTTGAGCAGCTTCTCTACATTTTCAGACATTGGGTTGATATCTATATCTTCCATTTCAGTGATTTACCATTGTTAATTGAGCTTTCTATTTTAAATGCTAGCAGACAAACGCTATCTTGGCTTCATTTTGTAGACAAATAAGAACAGCATTGTTATGCGCTTGATGAAAAACTATCAGTACTTCGCCTTGATAAAGTGGTTGGTCGCTGCAAGAAACTCTGCAACGTCACCTTCTATTAAAACGTCAATCTGTCTCTCATTTTAAGAGTAACGACCAACTATTTTCGCGTTATAAGTAATCGTTGAGTTGGGAAACAAATGTGAAAAGTATTCATGCACTTTCTTTCCCTAATTCATCCAATTCACAAGAGATTTTCCTATTCTTAAGATAATAATCGATTTGCTGAGAGGGTTCGTAGTATAGTCGCAGCGTTGCTTTAGCTCGGTAGCCGTAATTAAGCGGGATTTAGACTTCAACTATTATCTGTTATTTCAAGCGGCAATTCGTGCAAATAGTTGATGTTGGGGTAAAATTCAGTGATTAGCAATGCTCGTTAAACGTACCGAGCAGCCGACCAGTATCAGAGGCTTTCTTAGATAACTAACGGAGATTCGACACCAAAGCCGGGGCAGGTCTAAAAAAGTCCCGCACTTGAAGGGCTGAGTCGGTCTCTATTTGTTATGAGCCTTTTAATGGCGGCTTTCCCATTTGTTCAAGCTTTTCATTAAGCTTATCCTTGCGCGCCTTTAATTTCCTAGGCTGCACGAACACATAATCTAATAATGCTTCAAGAACTTCTATTAGCCATTCAGACTCTCCGTCTTCAACGTCTACAATCTCTCCAGAGTGGCTATTTTTCAATGGGTGGGCTGCGAAATTTCCTACTGTTCTAATAGCATCTACGGCCTCTGATAAGTAAGTTGGAACATCAGAAGAAGCAATGAAAACATCGATTTCATCTGATAGATTTCTTTTTTTTATTTTTAGCTCTAGATGAAATATCTTTTGCAAGAGTCGCCTTGAAAGGGCCGCACTAGCTTTTGGACTTAAAGGAAGCACTAAATATGCTTCCTTTAATTCTTCTCTATATTCTTGAGGTATTTCTTCAGGTAACAGCTTCCCAGTAGATTGGGGATAAATAGCTTTTTCTTCTTTTATCTTTCTTAACCTGCATTCTCCGCTGAGTTCCGAAACTTCACCTTCCCTATACATTACAACGATATTGCTACAAGAAGGACAAAGTTGAACAGCAAAACCAAAACCACTCTCGAATTCTGCGTCTTCATCTTGTTCAGAGAAAAAATAATATTGAGAGTTATCCGGTTGTACGTGAAACTCTTTAGTGCATGTTGGACATTGCATCAGATCATCCTTAACTCATAACACCCGCATAACAGAAATAACATTTACCTTACTGAATAAAGCACTTGCCAAGTCTGGTTTTCGTAGATACAGAGCTCACATCCACAAGCTTTGCCATGAACCAGCCTACAATTTCAGGTGACTTAATATCTTTTTTAACTTCAATAACCAAAAGCTCACCAAAATCACCAGCTAAATTTAGCGATTCTAATTCCCAATTCTTATTTTCTAACAACACCCAATACATACTGTTTGTTGCTCTTTCACTTCCATCTTTGCTAAGCGTGTTCTTACTAGTTTTGAAGTCGACTATTTCTAAACTCTGATTAATCTCTGCATATCCTGATAGTGACTGCTTTTCGTGATTAGTCTGATGAAACTTATCAAAGTGACAATTGATTGTTTCAGATGCAAATACGACGTGAGGGAAGGTTGAAACTAATAAAAACAGAATTGTCAATTCTTTGAGCTTCATAAAATATCCTTATGCACCTAGCAACTTGTTACTGAGGTCATATAGTAACACTCAGTTTCGTTGAAAAAACATTTTTTTGTTTTCATTTGTATAATTGAATGCTCGTATCCTTGTACTTGCAGACTGTTTATGAACGCTTTTAGTACATAGCGGAAAGGGGGTATGTGAAGCGAAAATTTCGATAGCTGTGCAATAAAATCTGCTTGAAGCGTGTTGCAGACGGTCACACCAAACCAATTAGAATATCGTTTATGGGAACTGTGTTCATGCTGTCCAACAGTTTTACTAATTCTAACGGGTTAAATCTATAACAATATCTGTCAGAGGTTTTGAGCAGCAAGGGAGAAACTCTTCATCATGGATGAAGGCAAGAGGGTCAATGATATATTCAACAGAACCCGTGCCCAATGGGCACCGACAAGCGCCACAAAAGCCTTCTTTACAATGGTATTGAATGTCGATATTAATCGCCAAAAGAGACTTTAAAATTGTGTCCCCAGAGTCCGGTACATCAATAGTCCCGAACTCTGTTTTACATATTATTTTCTTCACAAGACGTAACTAATTAGAGTTCAAAGTCTTCAAAATCTTCTGAGTTAACTTCGGCACTAATTTGACCTACTAAGTAGCTGGAAATTTCAGATTCCTGTGGAGCAACCTGAACATTATCGGAGCTAAGGTAGTTATTCATCCAAGGTAATGGGTTGCTTAAAACGTCGAAAGGCTGATCGAAACCAATAACGCTCATGCGTTGGTTAGCGATATATTCGACATAAGACTTTAAGATTTGAGCATTTAGGCCGATCATAGAGCCATCTTTAAATAAATAGTCTGCCCATTCTTTTTCTTGCTCAACTGCTGATAAAAAAATATTTCGTGCTTCATCGTGCAGTTCCTCAGCAATCTCTTTCATTTCAGGATCGTCTCTGCCACTTCGCCAAAGATTAATAACATGCTGTGTTGATGTTAAATGAAGATTTTCATCTCTTGCAATTAGACGCAGTATTTTTCCAGAGCCTTCACACATCTTTCTCTCTGAAAAGGCAAATGTGCAGGCAAATGAAACATAAAATCGAATGGCTTCTAGTGCGTTGACTGATTGCATACAGAGGAAAAGTTTCTTCTTAAGTTCACGAACCGTAATGTTGTGGCTAACTCCATTAACTTTATGAACACCTTCGCCTAAAGTCTGCCAAAGTTGAGTAGCAAAAATAAGATCATCATAATACTTGCTGACGTCAACCGCACGTTTGATGATATTCGGATTTTGAGTGATATCATCAAAGACTGGTGAAGGGTCGTTAAACACATTTCTCATAATGTGTGTATAAGATCTTGAGTGAATGGATTCGAAGAAAACCCAACTATCGACCCAAAGCTCAAATTCACTTAGAGAGCAGATAGGAAGGAGTGCAATGCTCGGACTACGACCTTGTACGGAGTCCAAAAGCGTCTGATATTTTAGGTTAGAAGTGAATATATGCTTTTCAGAATCAGTCATTTTATTAAAGTCGATTCTGTCTCTGCTAAGATCCACCTCTTCAGGTCGCCAGAAAAAACTTATTTGCTTTTCAGTAAGCCTTTCAAAGATTGAGTGCTTCTGCTGATCGAATCTCGATACATTCACTGAATTTCCAAAAAAAATAGGCTCACTAAGTGGGTCGTTACTTTCTTTTCTAAATGTTTGGTAGGCCATGTCAATCTCTCTCGAATTAGTGAATAGTCAGCATATAGTGCGTTGTTTCCGATATACCAAAACTTTTCTTTTCACCTGTTTTGGTAACGACAAACTCTGCTTTTGGTAAAATTACCATATCTTTGCTGATGCAATTTTCATTTATTTTTGGTGTCTCACACTCACTCACTCGCTGATTTGTGATAGTTTTTTGTCGGAATTCGGTTTCAACCCAAGTTTCTAACTCTGGTAGTGAAATAATAGGCAAGAACGCGATGTTCGGGCTACGGCCTTGCACCGAATCTAACAGGGTTTGGTACTTAAGGTTTGAAATAAAGATGTGCTTTTCTGGGTCGGTCAATTTTTGGAAATCAACACGGTCGCGAGAAACGTCAACTTCTTCAGGGCGCCAAAAAAAGCTAATTTGCTTCTCAATAAGCTTTTCGAATATGGCATGCTTTTGCTGGTCGTAGCGTGCAACGTTTACGGGGTTACCGAAAAACATCGGCTCGATCAATGGATTAGTACTTTGCTGATTAAACGTAGTGTATTTCATGATGGCCTAACTAAAAACTTAATGATTAACGCGTATTATTGTTTGTGTTCTTGCTGCGAAACGTTAATGGCAAATGCAGTTAACTCCTTTTATGCATTTGCCATTTAAACAGGGGGCGTGTTCTAAATCTTACACGCACCACCTGCACAATCATCATCTTCCTCTACAACCTCTTCTTCTTGACGTGGCATAGGCTCGCTCGCTTTAGCATCGAGAGCAGATGTGTCTGACGCGCCGTCGCGAGTGTTATGATAGTAAAGTGTTTTAACACCCAGTTTATACGTAGTAAGAAGGTCCTTAAGAAGAAGCTTCATTGGTACCTTGTTACCTTCGTAACGGCTTGGATCGTAGTTGGTATTCGCTGAGATAGTTTGGTCGATAAACTTCTGCATGATACCAACAAGTTGTAGGTAACCATCGTTTGAAGGAATATCCCAAAGTAGCTCGTATTGGTCTCTCAGCGTTTCGTACTCAGGTACAACTTGCTTAAGAACACCATCTTTGCTCGACTTAATGCTGATAAAACCACGCGGTGGCTCAATGCCGTTTGTCGCGTTTGAAATCTGAGAAGACGTCTCTGACGGCATTAATGCTGACAGCGTAGAGTTACGCAAACCGTGAGTTTTGATTTCTTCACGAAGTGCATCCCAGTCGTAATGAAGTGGTTCATTACATACGCTATCAAGATCTTTCTTGTAGCTATCAATTGGCATGATGCCTTGAGAATAGGTGGTTTCGTTAAACTTAGGACACGCACCTTTTTCTTTAGCAAGATTGTTCGACGCTTTTAATAGGTAATACTGCATTGCTTCGAACGTGCGGTGAACTAGACCGTTCGCGCTGTGATCAGAATATTTAACGCCATTTTTAGCAAGGTAGTATGCAAAGTTGATAACACCGACACCTAGCGTACGACGTCCCATTGTAGCGTTATATGCAGCAGGAACGGGGTAGTCCTGGTAATCAAGCAGGTTATCTAGCGCACGTACTGCAAGGTCAGACAGCTCTTCAAACTCGTCCAGTGACTTAATCGCACCTAAGTTAAACGCTGACAGCGTACATAGTGCAATTTCACCGTTCTCATCATTAACGTGCTGAAGCGGCTTAGTAGGTAGCGCAATTTCAAGGCACAGGTTGCTCTGACGAACTGGCGCAACTTCTGGGTTAAACGGGCTGTGCGTATTACAGTGGTCAACGTTTTGTAGGTAAATACGACCTGTGCTTGCACGCTCTTGCATGAACAAGCTGAATAGCTCCATCGCTTTAATTTGCTTCTTACGGATGCTGTCGTCGTTTTCGTATTTAACGTATAGCTCTTCAAACTTCTCTTGGTCAGCGAAGAAGGCATCGTAAAGACCTGGAACGTCAGACGGGCTAAATAGTGAGATATAGCCGTCTTTCATCATGCGCTGGTACATTAGTTTGTTGAACTGAACGCCGTAATCTAGGTGACGTACACGGTTTTCTTCAACCCCACGGTTGTTCTTAAGCACTAACAGTGATTCAACTTCCATATGCCAGATAGGGTAGAACAGCGTAGCAGCGCCACCACGAACACCACCTTGTGAACAGCTTTTAACGGCTGTTTGGAAGTATTTGTAGAACGGAATACAACCCGTATGGAATGCTTCACCGCCGCGAATAGGGCTACCTAGTGCGCGTATACGGCCTGCATTTACACCGATACCAGCGCGCTGGCTTACGTATTTAACAATGGCACTTGCCGTTGCATTGATTGAGTCTAAGCTATCGCCGGTTTCGATAAGTACACATGAGCTAAACTGGCGAGTAGGCGTACGTACGCCAGCCATAATAGGTGTAGGCAATGACAGCTTGAATGTTGAAGCGGCATCATAGAAGCGGCGGATGTAGTCCATACGCGTCGCTTTATCGTAATTTGCGAAAAGGCATGCCGCCACTAAGATATATAGGAACTGTGCACTTTCGTAGATTTCACCTGTAACTCGGTTTTGAACCAGGTATTTACCTTCAAGCTGTTTAACTGCAGCGTAGCTGAAGTTCATGTCTCGCCAATGGTCGATATACGAGTCCATTTCAGCAAATTCTTCAGGCGTGTAGTCTTCAAGCAAGTGCTTATCGTATTTGCCCATATCAACCATTTTACCTACATGCTCAAGTAGGGCAGGCGGCTCAAATTGACCATAGGCTTTTTTGCGGAGGTGGAAAATGGCCAAGCGTGCAGCTAGGTATTGATAATCTGGCGCATCGGTAGAAATAAGATCTGCCGCTGATTTGATCAGGGTTTCATGGATCTCGCTAGTATTGATACCGTCATAAAACTGGATTTGTGCCTTGATTTCAACTTGTGAAACTGAAACGTTTTTAAGTCCTTTGGCTGCCCATGTCACGACTTTGTGGATTTTCTCTAAGTCGATGGACTCTTTTTCACCGTTGCGTTTGGTGACTAATAAGTTGTTGTTCATGTTACTGGCCGTTTGTCTGTTAGCGCTTGATGCGTGGGCTATGTAATGCCCATTTTCATTTTTAATTTATTGAGTGTGAGTGAGATTATCACCATTGGCTCACGCCAGATAACAACACACACGAAAGCGGCCTAAACCAATACCGAAAGTACAAAGTAGAGACTGCTCATTTAATTTTTTCACTGCATTTATATTTTCAGCGAGGTTGATGTCATACACTGCATATGGCATTGCCATAATCTCGTTAGCGATCTGTGCGATCCCAGAAAATCTGCATTGGGATCACGTGCTGAATTAAACACAAGATAGTGAGGTTTTAGTCTTAATGCAACCCAATATCTGGTGGTATTTCAAGCACTCAATCTGGCATGAAATTTATGTTAGTAACAACTAACTTTTTAGCGTTCTACAAGCGTAAAATATCTGGATTGCAAGCATTTTTAATTATTTCTTCGACATAAAAATTAATTTATTCTTAGAAAATAGTTTTTATATAAACACGATATATGGTGTTTAAAATATCGCCGCAACCCAATATATAGTGTTAAATTAATTTTGCGCTACTGTATATAGTAAGTAGTTAACGTCGACATTATTCGCAGAGAGATAAAAGCCTTGAGAAATTGGGTCCATGTGTAGACCTGTCATATCTCGAGGCAGCAAACCAGCATGATCGGTCATCGCCATAAGTTCAGATGGTTTGATGAACTTACTGTGATCGTGGGTGCCCTTTGGAACCAGTTTAAGGATATATTCCGCTCCCACGATCCCCATCAGATACGACTTTAGGTTTCGGTTAAGCGTAGAAAAGAAAACATGGCCACCAGGCTTAACCAACTTAGCACAGGCCAGCACAACAGAAGCAGGGTCGGGTACATGCTCTAACATTTCCATACAGGTTACCACGTCGAACTGTCCTGCATTTGCTTCTGCGAATGCTTCGGCAGTTGAACATACGTAGTCAACTTTTACCCCTGATTCTAAACCGTGCAGCTTCGCTACTTCTAACGACGCTTCAGCCATATCCAAGCCGGTTACCGTCGCGCCTGCACGCGCCATAGATTCTGCTAAAATACCGCCACCACAGCCAATATCGACGACTTTTTTGTCAAACAGGCCTTCACTGTGTTGATTAATGAAGTCTAAGCGAAGTGGGTTAATAAGGTGCAATGGCTTAAATTCGCCTTCTGGATCCCACCAGCGTGAAGCGAGTTCAGAGAACTTATTGATTTCTTGTTGATCGACGTTCGTCATGAGTAAAACAATCCTTAATCTATCTCTTTTTAAGATATCGTAAATTACGGTTGTGTTTCACTGTTTTTAAACAGAAATAGACAAATTATAAGAAGGGTCGAACGAAAAATAATCGCTTGCCTTTTAGTTGATTAATAAGCGTAATTAAGCGCTACATAATTCTGTCATCAAGTGGTACACTCGAAGCACGATTATGACCCACATAATAATAACAGTGCGCTCCCACGCCTTGTTTTCACAATGATGTGAAGCGAAGTGCTGGATAACGCAGAACAAACCAAGATAAAGGGATTAAGCAGTTTATGTCTGATAACGCTAAAGAAATCCTCCCCGTTAATATTGAGGAAGAGTTAAAGAACTCTTACCTTGATTACGCGATGAGCGTTATTGTCGGGCGAGCCTTGCCTGACGTAAGAGATGGCTTGAAGCCAGTGCACCGTCGTGTGCTGTTCGCAATGAACGAACTGAAAAACGACTTTAACAAGCCATACAAAAAATCTGCCCGTGTGGTAGGTGACGTAATTGGTAAATATCACCCTCACGGTGACTCTGCAGTTTACGACACTATTGTTCGTATGGCCCAACCGTTCTCACTTCGCTATATGCTAGTAGACGGTCAAGGTAACTTCGGATCGGTAGACGGCGACTCTGCTGCTGCGATGCGTTATACCGAAGTTCGCATGGCTAAAATTGCGCACGAGTTACTTGCCGATTTAGATAAAGAGACCGTAGATTTCGTACCTAACTACGATGGTACAGAGCATATTCCTGAAGTATTACCAACGAAGGTGCCTAACCTTCTTGTTAACGGTTCATCGGGTATCGCGGTTGGTATGGCGACGAATATTCCGCCACATAACCTCACCGAAGTAATCAACGGCTGCGTAGCGTTAATTCAAGACCCGTCTATTACCATCGACGACTTGATGACACACATTCCAGGTCCAGATTTCCCAACGGCGGCGATGATCAGCGGGCGCAAGGGAATTGAAGATGCGTATCGCACAGGCCGCGGTAAAATTTATCTTCGTGCTAAGGCGGAAATTGAAACTGACAGCAACGGTAAAGAAACCATTGTTGTTAACGAGATCCCTTACCAGGTTAACAAAGCGCGTCTTATTGAAAAGATTGCTGAACTGGTAAAAGAAAAGCGCATCGAAGGCGTTTCTGCACTGCGAGACGAGTCTGATAAAGACGGTATGCGCATTGTTATCGAAGTTAAACGCAACGAATCTGCTGAAGTCCTACTTAATCATTTATACGCGAATACCCAGCTTCAAACGGTATTCGGTATTAACATGGTTGCGCTTGATAACGGTCAGCCTAAGGTATTCAACCTTAAAGAAACGCTAGAATGCTTTATTCTTCACCGCCGTGAAGTAGTAACACGTCGTACTGTTTTTGAATTACGTAAAGCCCGTGACCGCGCTCACATTCTTGAAGGTTTGGCGATAGCGCTTGCGAACATCGACCCAATTATCGAGTTGATTAAAGCGTCACAAAGCCCAGCAGACGCCAAGAAATCGCTTGTAGCACAAGGTTGGGACTTAGGTGATGTAGCGCAAATGCTTGAGCGTGCAGGCGATGACGCTGCACGTCCTGACTGGTTAATGCCAGAATTTGGTATTCGCGACGGCAAGTACTACCTGACAGAACAGCAAGCGCAAGCTATTCTTGACCTTCGCTTACACAAGCTAACGGGTCTTGAGCACGAGAAGATCCTTGAAGAGTACAAGCAACTTCTAGAGATCATCGCAGAACTTCTTCACATCCTAAATAGCCCAGAGCGTTTGATGGAAGTGATTCAAGAAGAACTTGAAAAAGTACGTGATGAATTTGGTGATGAGCGTCGTACTGAAATTACGGCAGCAAGTCACGATATTGATATTGAAGATCTTATAGAGCAAGAAGATGTTGTAGTAACGCTTTCTCGCGAAGGTTATGTGAAATATCAAAAACTTACAGACTACGAAGCACAGCGTCGTGGTGGCCGTGGTAAATCAGCAACCAAGATGAAAGATGAAGATTTCATCGAAAGATTATTGGTAGCTAATACCCACGATCACATACTTTGCTTCTCAACCCGTGGTCGCTTGTACTGGTTGAAAGTATATCAGTTGCCGTTTGCTAGCCGTAACGCGCGCGGACGCCCAATTGTTAACATCCTACCGCTTGAAGAGAACGAACGTATTACTGCTATTCTTCCTATTAAAGAGTTTGAAGAAGGCAAGTTTGTACTGATGGCGACGGCAAACGGTACGGTTAAAAAGACTGACCTGAGCCTATATTCTCGCCCACGTTCAAGCGGTATTATCGCCGTTAACCTGAACGAAGGTGATGAGCTGATTGGTGTTGATATCACTCACGGTGATGACGACATAATGTTGTTCTCTGATGCAGGTAAAGTGGTTCGCTTCAACGAGAAGCTTCGCGACAGCGAAACCGGTGAAGTTAAGCGTGACCCAGAGACGGGTGAAGAGCTTCTGGCACTTCGTCCTATGGGAAGAACAGCCACAGGTGTTCGCGGTATTCGTCTGCAAGATGGTCAAAAAGTGGTATCACTTATTGTTCCTAAAGGCGACGGCCCAATCCTGACAGCAACAGAGAATGGTTTCGGTAAGCGTACTCCGCTTGAAGATTACCCTGCGAAGAGCCGTGCGACACAAGGTGTTGTATCAATTAAGGTGTCTGAGCGTAATGGTAAAGTGGTTGGCGCGGTTCAAGTAGACGAAACCAATGAAATTATGCTTATTAGTGACCAAGGCACACTGGTTCGTACCCGTGTAGGCGAAGTGTCAGTAGTAGGCCGTAACACACAAGGCGTTCGCTTAATACGCACCGTAGAAGGTGAGCACGTTGTAGGGTTACAACGCATTGAAGAAGTGGAAGAGTTACAAGAATTCGACGAAGACGGTAACCTAATCATTTCAGACGATGCGCCAGAACAAGCAGAAACTGCTGTTCAAGAGCAAGAGAACACCGCAGAAGACGGTGACGGCTTAACGACAGAAGAGTAGGGATAGGGCGCAGGTATTCATACTTGCGCATTATCAGTGTTCTTTCAAACAAGCGGCTTAAGCCGCTTGTTTACCTAATAGACCCGCAAAATGTTCAAAACAAAGCGAGTTAAACGGTAATTATCTACAGGTGTTGAAAAACGCGATGAAAGAGGTTTTTAATTTTAGTGCTGGCCCGGCTATGCTTCCAAAAGAAGTCATGGAAAAAGCACAATCAGAATTTACAAATTGGCGCGACCTAGGCTGCTCTGTAATGGAAGTAAGCCATCGTGGTAAAGACTTCATTGAAATAGCGGCAAAAGCTGAGCAAGATTTGCGAGATTTGTTGTCCATTCCTTCCAACTATCATGTGCTGTTCACGCACGGTGGTGGGCGTGGGCAATTTGCCGCTGTACCGCTCAACTTATCAAACGCTAACGATACCAGTCTTCACTTAGTCAGCGGTTCTTGGTCTAAAGGTGCCGTTGACGAAGCAAACAAATACAACCACGCCAAAGTGGTGGGTGAAGTGTCTGAAAAAGACGGCTGTCACTACGTTGCGCAGCCTCAGTTGAGCGATATTGATCAATCTGCCGCGTATTACCATTTCTGTCCAAATGAAACCGTTGACGGAATAGCTTTTGATTGGCTACCAGAGTCGGGCAAGGTTCCGCTTGTTTCTGATATGTCTTCGACTATATTGTCTCAGCCGTTAGATGTAGCAAAACATGGCGTTATATACGCTGGCGCACAAAAGAATATCGGCCCAAGCGGCTTATCAGTTGTTATTGTTCGCGAAGACCTGGTTGGCAAAGCACGTAAAGAAACGCCCTCTATCTTCGATTATGCACTAGCGGCAAAGTCTGACTCTATGTACAACACACCGCCAACGTTTTCATGGTATTTGGCTGGCCTTGTATTTGAGTGGCTTAAAGATATGGGCGGTGTTGATGCTATGGCGAAACGCAATGCGGAAAAGGCGGCGTTATTGTATTCAGCTATTGATAGCTCTGACTTTTACTCAAGTAAAGTTCACCCTGATAACCGTTCAAAAATGAACGTGCCGTTTCATTTAGCCAATGCTGAACTTGACGGATTGTTCCTTAAACAGTCGCAAGAAGCAGGGTTACTTGCTCTTAAAGGGCATCGTTCAGTTGGGGGCATGCGTGCCAGTATTTATAATGCAATGCCAGTAGAGGGCATTGTTGCGCTAGTTGAATTTATGCGCGAATTTGAAAGAGTGAATGGATAAAATGGAGCAGTTAACATTAGACCCGATTGCAAAAGTATCGGGAGAGATCAATGTACCTGGCTCAAAAAGTCTGTCTAACCGCGCACTACTGCTTGCCGCGTTAGCTGAAGGTGAAACTGAATTAACCAACTTGCTTGATAGCGAAGATATTGAGCACATGCTAAATGCACTAACTAAATTAGGCATAAACTACCGCCTTAGCGAAGATAAAACACAATGTGTTGTGCAAGGTAACGGTGGTGCATTTAACGTAGCAGAGCCACTTGAGCTTTTCTTGGGTAATGCGGGTACAGCAATGCGTCCTTTGTGCGCTGCACTTGCTGCAAGTAACGTTGATACGGTACTTACCGGTGAACCGCGCATGGAAGAGCGTCCAATTGGCGACTTAGTCGATGCGCTACGCGAAGCCGATGCTGAAGTAACTTACCTTAAAAATGAAGGTTACCCACCGCTACAAATTAAAGGTAAGACTTTAAACGGCGGTGAAATGTCGGTAGACGGCAGTGTATCTAGCCAGTTCTTAACCGCGCTCTTAATGGCAGCTCCGCTCTTTTCTGGCGATGTGACTATTCGCATAAAAGGTGAGTTGGTTTCTAAGCCTTATATCGATATCACGTTAGATACCATGGCGAAGTTTGGCGTTACTGTTAAAAATGATAACTACCAAACGTTCACGATTTCTGGTGACGCTAAGTATATTGCGCCGGGTAAATTTATGGTAGAAGGCGATGCATCGTCAGCATCTTACTTCCTTGCAGCCGGTGCCATTAAAGGTGGAACGGTACGCGTAACCGGAATTGGCCAGAACAGCATTCAAGGTGACATTCGTTTTGCTGATGTACTTGAGGCCATGGGTGCAACGGTGGTTTGGAACGATGAGTATGTTGAAATAACGGGTGCGCCGCTTAAAGGCGTGAACATGGATATGAACCATATTCCAGATGCGGCCATGACCATCGCGACTACGGCATTGTTTGCTGAAGGTCCAACGACCATGACTAATATTTATAACTGGCGTGTTAAGGAAACAGACCGTCTTGCGGCTATGGCCACCGAGCTTCAAAAGTTGGGCGCGAAAGTGGAAGAAGGGCATGACTATATTAAAGTGTGGCCAACTGAGTCGCTAAAACATGCTGAGATAGACACGTATAACGACCATCGCATTGCCATGTGCTTCTCGCTTGTTGCGTTAAGCGATACGCCGGTAACAATAAACGACCCGGGCTGCACGCGCAAAACGTTCCCAGACTACTTTACCCGCTTTAAAACACTGTATAGCGCGTAAAGGCTCAAAAAATATTGCTCTTAAATAATGGTAGGCAATGCCGGTAATCGCCTTACTTGCCCCATTGATCTGAATCAGGTTTAACCTGATCTTCAATGCCGCCAATTAGAGGCGGCATTGCTTATCTCTCACTAAAGCGTATAATTGCGCGCGATTTTTAGTAATTTAAACGATGGAGCAGGTATGCATTCCACACCCGTAGTCACGGTTGACGGTCCTAGTGGTGCAGGCAAAGGTACATTAAGTAGCTTGCTGGCAAAAAAATTAGGGTGGCACTTTCTAGATAGCGGTGCAATTTACCGCGTATTAGCAGTTGCTGCACTTCACCACGACCTTCCGTGTGATGATGAAGAATGTGTTGTTCCTCTAGCAACCGGTCTTGATGTTAGTTTCGAGACGAATGGCGATACCACTCGCATTATCTTAGAAGGCGAAGACGTTACTGACGATATTCGCACTGAAGAAGTTGGCGCTGTGGCATCAAAAGTTGCAGCATTACCCCGGGTTCGCGAAGCACTACTTCGCAGACAGCGTGCTTTCCAACAAGATCCTGGTCTTGTTGCCGACGGTCGCGACATGGGTACAGTGGTATTTCCCGAAGCGCCTGTAAAGATTTTCCTCACAGCAAGCGCAGAAGCCCGTGCAGAACGCCGCTATAGCCAGTTGAAAGCAAAGGGCATGGATGTTAATATTGCGCGCCTTTTAACCGATATCAAGGCAAGAGACGAGCGCGATACACAGCGTGCAGTGGCTCCTTTGGTACCGGCACAAGATGCAGTAATTATAGATTCAACGGACTTGGATATTGACCAAGTCTTTGAAAAAGCGATGGATATTATTTCCTCACGCCTTTAATGACGAGAGCTGATCGCATCCAAAGCAGTGTTGCTACAGGAAGTGGCGACTAATTTTAATAACCCCGCGTTATCCGGATAAGAAGCGTGGATATCAACTTAAAAGTTATTTGAGACTTATGACTGAAAATTTTGCACAACTTTTTGAAGAAAGCTTACAAGAACTAGAAACACGTCCTGGTTCAATTGTAAAAGGTACTGTTGTTTCTATCGACAAAGACATCGTTCTTGTTGATGCAGGCTTGAAATCAGAAAGTGCTATCCCAGCTGACCAATTCAAAAACGCTGAAGGCGAACTAGAAATCGCTATCGGTGACCAAGTAGACGTAGCACTAGATGCAGTTGAAGATGGTTTCGGTGAAACTATCCTTTCTCGCGAAAAAGCGAAGCGTCACGAAGCGTGGGTTGAGCTGGAAAAAGCTTACGAAGATAAAGCTACTATCAAAGGCGTTATCAACGGTAAAGTTAAAGGCGGTTTCACTGTTGAAGTTAACAGTGTACGCGCGTTCCTTCCTGGTTCTCTTGTTGACGTACGTCCAGTACGTGACACTACGCACCTTGAAGGCAAAGAGCTTGAATTTAAAGTTATCAAGCTTGACGCTAAGCGTAACAACGTTGTTGTTTCTCGTCGTGCAGTTATCGAAGCAGAAAGCAGCGCAGAGCGCGAAACGCTTCTTGCTAACCTTGAAGAAGGTCATGAAATCAAGGGTATCGTTAAGAACCTTACCGATTACGGTGCGTTCGTTGACCTTGGTGGCGTAGACGGTCTTCTACACATCACTGATATGGCTTGGAAGCGCGTTAAGCACCCAAGTGAAATCGTGAATGTTGGTGACGAAATCAACGTTAAAGTACTTAAGTTCGACAAAGAGAAGCAGCGTGTTTCTCTTGGCATGAAGCAAATGGGCAACGATCCATGGCAAGAAATTGCTTCTCGTTACCCAGAAGGTACTAAGATCAACGGTCAGGTTACTAACCTTACTGACTACGGCTGCTTCGTTGAAATCGAAGACGGCGTTGAAGGTCTTGTACACGTTTCTGAAATGGATTGGACTAACAAGAACATCCACCCATCTAAAGTTGTTAACCTAGGTGACACTGTAGATGTAATGGTTCTTGAAATTGACGAAGAGCGTCGTCGTATTTCTCTAGGTCTTAAGCAGTGCATTGCTAACCCTTGGGAAACATTTGCTGAGTCACACGAAAAAGGTGACAAAGTGTCTGGTAAGATCAAGTCAATCACTGACTTCGGTATCTTCATCGGTCTTGACGGCGGCATCGACGGTCTAGTTCACCTTTCTGACATCAGCTGGAACAAGTCTGGTGAAGACGCGGTTCGCGACTACAAGAAAGGCGACGAAATCTCTGCAGTTGTACTTCAAGTCGACCCAGAGCGTGAGCGTATCTCTCTTGGCGTTAAGCAAATCGAAGAAGATCCTTTCAACAAGTATCTGACAGATAACAAGAAAGGTGCTATCGTTACTGGTACAGTAACAGCAGTTGATGCGAAAGGCGTTACTGTAAACCTAGCTGAAGAAGTTGACGGCTACATCCGCGTTGCAGATCTTGCTGTAGAGCGTGTTGAAGACGCAACAGAAGTAGCAAGCGTTGGTGATAGCATCGAAGCGAAGTTCATGGGCGTTGACCGTAAGAACCGCACTGTTAACCTATCTGTTAAAGCGAAAGATCAGGCTGACGAAAAAGAAGCTATCGATAAAGTTAACCAGCAAGAAGATGTTGGTTTCGCTAACGCGATGGCAGAAGCATTTAAAGCTGCTAAAGGCGAATAATGCTTTTGTGGGTGTGCAGATGCACACCCAATTCGCGATAGCTGTTTAAACAATAATATTGACAATGAGGTTAAGCATGACCAAGTCTGAATTAATTGAACGGCTCGCGGATCAAGCGCGTCATATTCCGGCGAAGGAACTTGAGCTGGCGATAAAAGAACTTCTAGAGCAAATGGCGCAAACTCTCCAAAAGGGTGAGCGTATTGAAATTAGAGGTTTTGGCAGTTTCTCTCTTCACTACCGCGCTCCACGCGTAGGTAGAAACCCAAAAACGGGTGAGACAGTGAAACTTGACGGTAAATATGTACCGCACTTTAAGCCTGGTAAAGAGCTTCGCGAAAGGGTAGACGCCTCAATCGCATAATGCATTTTAAAAGCCGCTGAAAAGCGGCTTTTTTGTGTCTGCTGCCTTATTGTTATTTAGCAAAATTCAATAGTCTATTTGCCTTAGCTAAAATAAGGTGCTCGTTATTGCTGATATACTTTCGTTTAATTTTTGATACCTATTGACCCCAACTCGAATAGGGTTATATATTGTTCAAATAATAATAAACGGTATTCATAGAAGTAATGTCAGCCGGCGACGAACAAGCAATAATAAAACAATACCAGCCGCTCATTCGCGCGTTAATTCCTTATGAACAACAAAACAAGCTGTTAGAAGGAATTAACAAGTTTTCGAAGCGTCTACCTAGTAGTGTTCGAAAAGTAGTAAAAGAGGAGGTTGTTCGATTAACGTCGTTAACCGACGCACCTGCTGATAACTCTGCCTTTGCTCAATTCCCCGTCATGAAATTCAAGCACTTCGGGGTTCAAATGCGCCTTGATAAAGTCGGCGCGCAGATACTCAAAAACGAAACATCACTTTATCAAGACAGATATACGGTAGGCGTGTTTGAGTCAGTAATGAACTCAGACTTCTACCAAAACCAAATAAAAAAAGAACAGTTCAAAAAAATTGTCGATGCTTTTAATGTTGAAAGCCAATCGTTTACTGATATAGATTTCGGCGATGACATCGCAATTCGTCCAAACTTTACTATTTCTTCCCCCGATTTTGAGAAAGGCCGTCATTGTTCGATCAGTTCGATGTCACACAAAGGCATTGCTCTTGAAACGAAAAGGCCACCGAACGCTTCTACTGGTGACATTATTACGTTCACTATTCCTGAAGTTAAAGGACTTACTAAAGAACCGACTGAAATAACGCTTGAACTAGAGTCGGTAAAATACAACAAGCACTTAGGGAAGTATGAGACATCGTTTGTTTTTCAAGACGACGTGGATAAAGGCTTTCTTGCAACCCTTAAACGATATGTAGCGATTACCGCGTATAAACAGCCTTTGCAGCGTGATTTAGAAATAGAACGCGCCATGCAAGAACTAGAACGCGACCGAATACTTGAAAATAGCCCGTGGTTGCCCGTGTTTCTCGCGCCAGAGAAGAAGTCGCTTAAGCCAATTATTGCCCTGTTTACCAAAGCCAATGTCGAGCATAACGACGCCGAAAAACTCTTGGCTAGCCTACAAGATAAGCCTATCTTCGCGACGTTAGTTGACGAGCTGCGCAAGTATAATGAAGCGTATGTCTTTCATGGCAACATCAAAACCAAAAATGGTAACGTTCAAATAACAGCGACGCATAGACAACTACTGGCATTAAAACAGCTTAACGCGTTGGTTTATCTTCTTGCCAAAAGTGGCGACTTCATCTGTACCCATTGTCGACTTGATAGCGTGACGCGAGAAGATAAACAAAAAGCGTTTGCTATTCACGATATTGCCAGTAAAGAATTTGAGCAACTGGCGCAGATCTCCCATGTTCTTTACTGTAAAGACGTGTCTGCTTATCTTACTAATCTGACTCTTTCAGCAAAATGCGATTTCAAACCCTTGTCAAAAACCTTGAGGGCTAGCGGCAATAATTGGCGAATTGATTATGTAATGGAAGAGGATTTAGATAGACGCAGTGAGACACGTTACGTTATTGATAAACCTGCCTCTATCAAAGTTGGACTGCTGACATCGATTGATGCGCGGGTTGCTGATCTAAGTGCAAGTGGAATGAAGTTAATTGTTGCACCGAAAAGTGAGCTACAAAAGGAAATTCGTGTTTCAGTACCGGAACTGAAAATTAAAGGTGAAAAATATAAGGTTGTGCACTACCAAGCGGAAACGGGCGTGGTGAGGTTGTGCCTTGTTGAAGATACACGTAAGGCTAAAGTGAGCTCGAGCGTCGATCATATGGTTGAAGAAAATACCGCGTATTTCAAAGTAAGAGATATTGCGCGTATTCAACGCTCAACTCACCGTTATATCTGGGAATTGGCGGTTAGGCATATGCCGTCTTTATCGGTACTATGTGTGATGAACCGCTTTACGTTAGACAGGCTCAAAACGGTGTATCAAAGTGACGCATCTGACGACCTTTATCCTTTTTCGCGCACTCAAAATATTATCCCACTGCACGGCTTTTTTGCAGACAAAGGGCAGGCTAAGCCCAAGTCACAAATTCTAGAGGCGATGTTTAAAGAAACATCTGAACAAGCGTTAGTGGTTCACTGCGTTAGAAAGAGCGATAGCCGCTTAGTGTATATAAAAGAACGCGACTTCCTTTTTTCTAAGTTGCGAACACAGATAAAAACTCAGTTAGATGAAGAAAAAATACATCTCAGTGCCACAGATGTCACTGCTATCCGGTGTCACGGTGCGATAACACCGTTAACTAAGAAGCGTCTTGCCCAGCTATCAAAGCTAGACAAAGCCATGTATGACAAGCTCGAAACGATGCAGGCGGGTTATACACACTGTATTTTTATTACTAATATGTCAGCCCTTCACCACGATTTAGTGGTAGACAATCTTATTGCCAAACCCCAACGTCAGGATCTAGAAAGCGAAGGTGCGGCTTAATGCCAGAGCCTTCTGAATGGGCAATTATCGATGCGGGTTGGTATAACATCATTTCACTTACGCTTTTAGTGTTATCTCTTTTCGCATTTTGCTATTCTTGTAAATAAATCAACAAAAAAGGGTTGAGTGTTGAAAGGGATCCTAACGTTTCTTATCATTTTGGTTCTGCTCGCGATCGCGTTTGTCATTGGCTCTCAAAATGAAGCACAAGTAACAGTTAATTATTTAATTGCTCAGGCGAATCTTCGCTTATCGACGTTAATAGCGATAACACTTTCAATTGGCGTTGGTATCGGAATTTTGGTAATGCTAATGAGCTGGCTAAAATTACGTGTTCAGCTGATGTCTGCGCAGTCTAAAATACAGAGTCTGGAACAAGAACACTAATGCTCGAACTGCTGTTTCTCCTTTTGCCTGTTGCGGCAGGTTACGGCTGGATAATGGGCCGAAATAGTGTCCGTCAAGCGCAGCGAAAGCAGTCTAGCATTCTATCTAAGCATTATTACAAGGGGCTAAACTTCCTTCTCTCAGACCAACCTGATAAAGCAGTCGATACGCTAATCAAAATGATTAACGTGAATAGCGATACAGTAGAGACGCATATCGCGATGGGGAGTTTTTTCCGTCACCGAGGTGAAATAGACCGCGCAATTAAAGTCCACCAGAATTTAGTTAGCCGTGATGAGCTCCAGCCGGCTCAACGAGAAAATGCACTGAGGGAGCTTGGTCACGACTACACACAAGCAGGCTTTCTAGAGCGTGCTGAAAATGCTTTTCTTCAACTGCTTAACAGCGATAAACACTACCTTGTAGCTCAACAGCAACTTTTCAGTATCTACCAGACCACGAAAGAGTGGGAAAGAGCCATAGAATTAGCTGAACGTATGGTGCAGTGTCATGGTGACAATGATGATTTGTGCGAACGCCTTGCACACTTTTATTGTGAACAAGCATCGGTTGAGTTGAAGAACGATAGCCAAGGGGCGGCATTGACCTTATTACAAAAAGCGGTAAATGCCGACGAACATGCGGTTAGGCCGTGGCTTATGTTAGGTGATATAGCGCTTGATCAAAAACGCTTTACTGATGCCAACGCGTACTTTACGCAAGTGGCCGAACGCGATATCAACTGGTTCAGCGAAGCCGTACCTAGTTTGGAAAAAATTGCTGAAGAAACTGACGACTGGGAAAGTTTTCAGAAGAACTTAGAAGCACATTGGCAGGAGTGTGCTACGTCCTATTTAGCCATGGTTGATGTGCTTATGAAGCGCGGTGAAACGGCACAGGCGGCTGAGTACTTACTAGAGCAACTTCGCAAACGCCCGACCATGCGCGGCTTTAAAACCCTTATGGGGCTTTACATTGACCAGCTTTCAGATAAAACCACGGCTGATAGCTTACGCTTACTTAAAGAATTGGTGGAAAAGCAAATGTTGCAGCGCCCGAAATACCGCTGTGGCAGCTGTGGCTTTTCCGGTCGAAAATTATATTGGTTATGCCCTAGCTGTAAAAAGTGGGGCGTAGTAAAACCTATCAAAGGGCTAGACGGAGAATAAAAGAACATGCATGACCCACGCGTTATTGTTGCATTAGACTATGACAATAAAGACACTGCATTGGCGTTTGTTGATAAATTAGATTCAAGCTTGTGCAAGCTAAAAGTGGGCAAGGAAATGTTCACCTTATTTGGACCAGAATTCGTAAAAGCGCTAATCGCTAAAGGCTTTGACGTTTTCTTGGATCTTAAATTCCATGACATTCCAAATACTGTAGCGAAAGCGTGTAAAGCAGCGGCGGAGCTGGGTGTATGGATGGTAAACGTACATGCATCGGGCGGCCTACCTATGATGCAAGCAGCTAAAGAGGCGATTGCAACAAGCAGCAACCCTCAAACTAAACTTATTGCGGTTACCGTTCTTACCAGCATGGATGAAGCGCAGTTGGCGGATGTAGTAAGCGGTGTGACACCAGAACAACAAGTGCTGCGTTTGGCGGCACTAACAGAAAAAGCAGGATTAGACGGCATTGTCTGCTCAGCGCAGGAAGCCAGCGCGTTACGCGAAAAACACAGCGACGATTTTCTGCTAGTTACACCGGGTATTCGCCCAGTAGGCGCAGACGCTGGTGATCAAAAACGCGTCATGACGCCTCCCGATGCTATGAAAGCTGGCGTGAGCTATTTAGTTATGGGAAGACCTATCACTAAAGCGGAAGACCCTATTGCCGTACTGAAAGCAGTAAACGCATCAATAAACGGTTAGACTTATTTCAAATACAAAAAAGCTCGGATGTGATGTTCACATACCGAGCTTTTTTATTCCGATATTCTTATTCAAGGGTATGGCCACAGCCCCACCCGAGACTAACCTTAAGAAATTATTCGCCTTTAAGCGCTACTTCAGCTGGTGTATAGGTTAGACCTAGTTCTTCACCTAGAGCGTCAACAACGGCTTTGTACGTTACCTTACCTTCGTGCACATTTAGGCCGTTAAGCAAATGCTTGTCTTCTAGCATTGCTTTCGCTGGGCCTTTGTTAGCTAGGGCTAGACCAAATGGCAATGTGGCATTGTTAAGTGCCATCGTAGAAGTACGCGCAACGCCACCAGGCATGTTTGCAACACAGTAGTGAACTACATCGTCAACAACATAAACAGGGTCTTGGTGTGTGGTCGCTTTAGATGTTTCAAAGCATCCACCTTGGTCGATAGCAACATCAACAAGCACTGAACCAGGTTTCATTGCCTTAATTTGTTCGCGAGTAAGAAGCTTCGGAGCTGCTGCACCAGGAATTAGTACCGCACCAACAACAAGGTCAGCTTTTGAAGAGTAGTGCTCAATAGCGTCAACGGTAGAGTAAACCGTTTTTACTTGTCCGTTAAAGATATCATCGATTTGACGAAGACGAGGAAGCGAGCGGTCAAGAATAGTAACGTCAGCACCAAGGCCTAGTGCCATTTTTGCTGCGTTAGTACCAACAACACCACCACCGATAACCAGTACTTTACCTGGTGCTACACCCGGAACGCCACCAAGAAGTGTACCGCTACCGCCGTGTGCTTTTTCAAGGTAGTGCGCGCCAGCTTGAACCGACATACGGCCAGCTACTTCACTCATTGGTGCTAGTAGTGGAAGCCCACCGCGGTCGTCAGTCACTGTTTCATATGCGATACAAGTTGCACCAGACTCAACAAGCAGCTTTGTTTGCGTAGGATCAGGCGCTAAATGTAGGTAGGTGTATAGTGTCTGGCCTTTACGAAGCATTTTACACTCGTTAGGCTGAGGCTCTTTAACTTTTACGATCATTTCTGCTTCAGCAAACACTTGCTCAGCCGTTGATGCAATGGCTGCGCCTGCTTCGACATACATTTCGTTAGTGAAACCTATTGCTTCACCTGCGTTCGTTTCTACTAAAACGCTGTGACCGTGGCTAACAAACTCTTTTACAGCTGCTGGCGTCAAGCCAACACGGTATTCGTGGTTCTTAATTTCTTTTGGTACACCAACTAACATGTATAGTCCTCAATCTTATAGTGAGCTTCTAAGCGGCTCTGGTTGAACTTTTGATAAATAGTGTTCGGCTTTGAAGCACGTGAACATATTTGCGGAGTATACGTGATAAAAAAACGAACTATCTGCTGAAGAATGGGCGTTTGTAGCATATAATTCTCCTAAAAGATGCTTTTAAGATATTTTATATGCTGGTAAAGACACCAAAACACCTAGACCGAATAGACAGGAATATCCTGGTACAGTTACAGAAAAACGGGCGTATATCAAACGTCGAACTTGCTAAAGAAGTGGGATTAAGCCCCAGCCCTTGTCTTGAGAGAGTTAAGAGGCTGGAGGCTCAGGGCTATATAAAAGGATATCATGCTGTCGTTGACCCAGAAAAGCTCGGCGCAGCTATGCTTGTGTTCGTAGAGATTACGTTAACGAAAACATCGGTAGATATCTTTGCAGAATTTTCTGCTGCGGTAAAACTGCATGACGATATACAAGAATGTCACCTGGTGTCCGGAGATTTTGACTTCCTTCTTAAAGCACGCGTTGCAGATATGGGAAGTTATAGGAAATTATTAGGTGATACTTTACTGCGCTTGCCCGGAGTGAGTGAGTCGCGGACGTACGTTGTGATGGAAGAAGTAAAAAGTACATCGTCGCTGCGCATTAATTTGAAGTAATGAAAGCGTGGCTCAATAGCGTGGTTTTGTGGTAGGCTGTGCAAAAATACAGTGTTTGTGTTTTACCAAAGGATTAACAGCACGCTAAAGCACAGGGTAGGGGATGGGTGTATTAATTCAGTTGTGCGCTCAGTAACTTACCAAAAAGTAAATCAATAATAATTATGTAGGAATAGCAAAGAGTTCGCTAAGCTCTTTGTTGCGGTTAGTACTGCGGTTACCGCATAGCGTAAAAAGCTATCTGCGGTAATACATGCGATGGAAATTGAAGGTTTTTTAGGGTTATGGCGCGATTAACAGGGGTTCAGCGAGTGTGGGAAGCAGGTATGATTATCGCCTGTGTTTTCGCCTTCTTCTTATTGCTGGCACTAGCATCTTTTCATCCAGGAGACCCAGGTTGGAGTCAGGCTGGATTACAACTCGACGTTCACAACTGGGTTGGAGCAACAGGGGCGTGGGTCGCTGATCTTCTGCTATTCTCATTTGGTTTTTTAGCGTATTTGCTGCCTTTCGGCTCCGCCTTCTTAGGGTGGTTTCTATTCCAACACATTAAAGAACTCGATGAATTCGATTACCTTACTATTGGATTAAGAATTATCGGTGGGCTGTTGATGGCCCTCGGTGCAACGGGCATCGCCAGTATAAATTTTGACGACATCTACAACTTTTCAGCCGGCGGTTTTGTTGGCGACGTAATTAGTTCAGCGCTAGTGCCTTACTTCAATACAGCTGGCACAATTTTGCTACTTCTTTGTTTCTTCTGTACGGGCTTTACCTTACTAACGGGTATTAGCTGGCTCACTATTATCGACAGGTTAGGTGAAGGTACGCTGTGGTTAGGACGCAAGACTCTTTCAGCGCCTCAGAGTTTGTTAGCATTCGAAATGCCGCGACTAGCCCTAGCTAACAAATCGTCTAATCAAAGTGGCGACGAAGGTGCAGAGCTAGATATTACTAGTATGCGCGCTGAACCTTTGGCTTCTACTGCACAGACAAAACCATCACAGACACAGAAAACTACGCCATCACGCAGTGAGCCTACCTTTGGCATTGACGATGTAGATGATGAACCGCCGTTTTATACCTATGACGGGGACAAGTCTGCTCAATCTAATCCCAACGATACTGTCAACGCCGAGGAAGACGATGCGACATCAAGTGCAGATGTAGATGCAGATGAGACGAAAAAGTCGTCGTTCTCATTGTCAGGTATGCGTAGTGCGGTTACTGGTAGCTTTAAAGACAAAGTGGGTTTGGGTAAATCGAGCCAAGATGACTCAGTTCAGTCAGAAGATGATAGCAGTCAACATGAGCATAAACACCAAGCGCAGCAAAGTCCGCATATTAACTTTGACGACTTAGAAGAGTTTGATGAAGACTTGCCTTACGAAACTGGAAGCAAGCCAATAACTTCTGCAAATAACAGCGCGCCATCTGTTGAAGGTAGCGAACCAAATACGGAAACGCTACAGTCGCAAACTGTTGAAACTCAGGGAGCGAGTCAAGGTGCTAACCAAGCATTTACGCCTGCTGCACTAGGTGCCAAACCTGTGAAGGCGAGGGCAGGTGAGTTAGACCCTGATTTACCACCTATGCCGTCCTTTGATTTACTTGAACGTGCCGACAAACATGAAAACCCGCTTACGCCAGAAGAGATTGAAGGTATTTCTCGTTTGGTAGAGGAAAAACTGGCTGACTTTAACATTGAAGCGACGGTGGTTGGCGTGTTCCCAGGCCCTGTTATTACCCGGTTTGAGCTTGATTTAGCACCTGGGGTAAAAGTGAGCAAGATCTCAGGACTGTCGAAAGACTTAGCCCGCGCTATGTCAGCTATCTCGGTGCGTGTAGTGGAAGTTATTCCGGGTAAGTCAGTAATTGGCTTAGAACTGCCGAATAAAAAACGTGAAATGGTGCGGCTGAGCGAAGTTATTAGCTGCGATACTTTTCAGTCTAATAAATCACCATTAACCATGGTGTTGGGCGCTGATATTTCAGGTCAGCCAGTGGTGGTCGATTTAGCCAAAATGCCTCACCTTTTGGTTGCGGGTACTACAGGTTCAGGTAAATCTGTAGGTGTGAACGTTATGATTCTTAGTTTGCTTTATAAGAGCACGCCAGAAGATGTTCGCATGATCATGATTGACCCGAAAATGCTTGAGCTTTCCGTTTATGAAGGCATACCTCACTTGCTTGCTGAAGTGGTTACCGACATGAAAGAAGCCGCCAATGCCCTTCGTTGGTGCGTGGGTGAGATGGAGCGTCGTTATCGTCTAATGAGCGCTCTTGGCGTGCGTAACCTAAAAGGCTATAACGCGAAAGTAGAAGAAGCTATTGCTAATGGCACACCAATAAAGGACCCACTGTGGAAGAATGAAGAAAGTATGGATGCTGAAGCGCCTGACTTAGCCAAACTTCCTGCTATCGTGGTAGTGGTCGATGAATTTGCCGACATGATGATGATAGTGGGCAAAAAAGTAGAAGAGCTTATTGCACGTATCGCGCAGAAAGCACGTGCTGCGGGCATCCATCTTATCCTTGCCACACAGCGTCCATCTGTAGATGTTATTACAGGTCTGATCAAGGCCAACATTCCAACCCGTTGTGCATTCCAAGTTTCTAGTAAAATAGACTCAAGAACCATTCTAGACCAACAAGGCGCAGAAACTTTGCTAGGGATGGGTGACATGCTTTATCTGCCTCCTGGTAGCCCTGTGCCAACCCGTGTTCACGGTGCATTTGTGGATGATCACGAAGTACATGCTGTAGTTGCAGACTGGCAGAAACGTGGTGAGCCTGAATACATTGATGAGATCCTGAATGGCGAAGCGACGGCTGAAGTCTTACTGCCAGGCGAACAGCCTGAGGGTGAGGATCAAGAATTTGATGCCTTCTATGATGAAGCCGTGGCGTTTGTTACTGAAACACGTCGAGCTAGTGTGTCGAGTGTGCAGCGTAAGTTTAGAATTGGTTACAATCGGGCTGCGCGCTTGGTTGAACAAATGGAAATGAGTGGTGTCGTAAGTGCACAGGGGCATAACGGGAACCGTGAGGTTCTTGCACCGCCGCCCCACAAAGAATAACGAATGGATTGAATAAATGAATAAAGCAGTTTCGGTTTATTTTGTGAGTGCATTGGTAACGGCAGGTACAGCAATGACTGCTGCTAACGCTGCGGTAGAATTAGATACAACAGGTTCAAATATAGGCAAGAACAATGCTCACGAGGTTGTCAGTGCTCATGACGCTATTCAGGCTAATGCCACAGTAAACACTAGTCAGCCTAAAACTTCATCGCTTATCAAAGATTCTGCGAGTACTTCACTGCAGGCTTTGTTAAGCAATATGAAGCAGTTTCGTGCAAGCTTTGCGCAGACAGTAGTCGATGCACAGCAAAATGTCGTTCACGAAGCACAAGGCACGCTGACCATGACCCGCCCTAATAAGCTTCGCTGGGAAACAACGTTTCCTGATGAAACCCTTTTGGTTGCCGATGGCGAAGCGGTTTGGAATGTGGATACCTTCGTAGAGCAGGTAACAGTCCTATCTCAAGACAATGCGATTAAAGATAACCCTATTGTTTTGCTTACATCGACAGATGAAGCAACGTGGTCAAAGTTTTCTATCAGTCAATTAAATAGCGGTTCATCGGCCGTAACACCTGAAAATGGCGCGGCAGACAACATCAATGGTGTTAGCGCAACAAAAAGCTACCAAATCACGCCTAAGGAACAGGGCGGCCAAATCGCAACGCTTACATTAACCTTTAACCAAGACAGTGAACTCGCTTCGCTTAATATGCTCGATGCGCAACAGCAAATCAGCACTTTGGTGTTCAGTAATATTGAAACGCGTTTTCCAGTGCCCGCTGATACGTTCTCAGTTGATATTCCAGACAGCTTCATAATTGATGACCAGCGTTAATCAAGATTTCGCGCCCCTCGCGGCGCGAATGCGCCCGGTCACCATAGAGCAGTACAGCGGTCAAGAACACTTACTTGGCGAAGGTAAGCCTCTACGTAAAATGTTAGAGGCGGGTCACTGTCATTCTATGATTTTGTGGGGGCCGCCCGGTACCGGTAAAACTACCCTTGCTGAACTCATTGCTCAATACACCAACGCATCTGTATTGCGTATTTCTGCGGTTACCTCTGGGGTAAAAGACATCAGAGCCGCTATGGATACGGCTGAAGAAAACGCCCGTTATAACCAGCGGACACTGTTGTTTGTTGACGAGGTTCACAGGTTTAATAAAAGCCAGCAGGATGCGTTTCTCCCATTTGTAGAATCTGGTGTAGTTACCTTTATTGGCGCAACCACAGAAAATCCATCGTTCGAATTAAATAAAGCCCTGTTATCACGTGTTCGCGTATACGTTTTAAAGACGCTAGAACACGACGCGCTTTCACAATTAGTGAACAGAGCGCTAAGCGATAATGAAAAAGGCCTCGGTGACAGAGCTCTTGGTATTGAAGAAACAGCAAGAAACGCCCTTATAGATTTGAGCGGTGGCGATGCCCGCCGTCTTCTCACGTATTTGGAACTAGCTGCCGATTTTACAAGTGCAAGTGAGATAACCATAAGCGATGTTGAGCATGCGGTGGGGGAGAAAGTTGCCAGCTATGACAATAAAGGCGATACCTTCTACGATCTAATCTCCGCGTTTCATAAATCTGTTAGAGGCTCAGATCCAGACGCAGCCCTTTACTGGTACGCAAGAATTCTTGATGGCGGGGGAGACGCGCTGTATGTAGGAAGACGTCTACTTGCTATCGCGTCTGAAGACATTGGTAATGCAGACCCAAGAGCAATGCAGCTCTGTATTAATGCCTGGGACACGTTTCACCGAGTAGGGCCCGCAGAGGGCGAGCGCGCTATTGCTCAAGCTGCGGTATATTGTGCGTTAGCTGCAAAAAGTAACGCGGTATATATGGCGTTTAACGAAGCAAAAGCATTGGCGCGTAAAACCTCTGATGCACCTGTTCCCATGCATTTACGCAATGCGCCTACGTCGCTAATGAAAGAGCTCGGTCATGGCGATGGTTACCGCTATGCTCACAACGAGCCGAACGCGTTTGCCGCGGGTGAGTCTTACTTTCCGGAAAGCCTTACCGGAACTCGCTTGTACAACCCTAATGAACGCGGTTTAGAGAAAGCTTTGAAAGCCAAGCGTGAATTTCTCGATTCACTTAATGCGAGAAGTAACAATAAAAGGTAAAGTTGCAGACAAGTAACTCAACTAGTTCAGATTATATGAATTAGTTAATAAAAAATGCGCTAGGGAGTTTTCGTGCCTCAAGGGTTAGCTTTGTATTGTTTTATTGCCGCTGGCGGTGCGACCGGCGCCTGTTTACGCTATTTTGTTACCACAAGTGTTGATTCCTTATTTGGAAAACACATGCCGTTTGGTACACTAACGGTGAATGTGGTCGGGTCGTTTGCACTCGCATTACTGTACGGTTTTATCGAACGTCATGATTTAAGCGACTCTCCTTACCGAGCGCTTATCGGTGTAGGGCTATTAGGTGCCTTTACTACATTCTCAACATTTTCCGTTGAAACCTTAACTTTATTAGAAAACGGGTTGTGGCTTAAAGCCGCAGCAAATGTATTTCTTAACGTTGGCGCTTGCCTAATAGCAGGTTGGCTAGCCATTCAATTGATGAAAGGATAATTAGAAACACATGTTAGATCCAAAGTGTTTGCGAAGCGATATAGAACAAACAGCTAAGCGATTAGCTGCCCGTGGTTTTAACCTCGATGTAGCAGCTTTCAGTTCGCTTGAAGAAAAAAGAAAAACACTTCAGTCCAGAACACAGGATCTGCAAAACGAGCGTAACGTACGAAGTAAATCCATAGGTAAAGCAAAAGCGCAGGGCGAAGATATTGCACCGCTATTGGCTGAAGTGGGTAAGCTTGGTGACGAGCTTGACGCCGCTAAAGCGGAACTTAGCGAACTGTTGGAAGAAATTAACACCCTTACGCAAGGCATTCCTAATTTGCCACACGAGTCTGTACCAGCGGGTAAAGACGAAGATGACAATGTTGAGATTTCTCGATGGGGCGAACCACGCACGTTTGATTTTGAAGTTAAAGATCATGTTGATGTGGCTGAAGGCTTAAACAACGGCTTAGATTTCGCTACCGCAAGTAAGCTTACGGGAAGCCGCTTTGTAGTGATGCGCGGCGATATTGCTCGCCTAAATCGTGCAATTGCTCAATTCATGCTGGATACCCATACACAAGAACATGGCTACCAAGAGATGTATGTGCCTTACTTGGTTAACGCTGACAGCCTTTATGGCACAGGTCAGTTACCTAAATTTGGTGAAGACCTATTTCACACCAAGCCAGCAACTGAAGAAGGACAGGGGCTTAGCTTAATTCCAACGGCGGAAGTTCCGCTAACTAATATTGCACGTGATGAAATATTAGATGCGAAAACGCTGCCTGTGAAAATGACTGCGCATACGCCTTGCTTCCGCTCAGAAGCTGGTTCGTACGGTCGTGATACCCGTGGCCTTATTCGTCAGCATCAGTTCGATAAGGTAGAACTTGTACAGTTAGTTAAGCCGGAAGATAGCTTTGACGCACTAGAAGCACTTACAGGACACGCAGAAGTTATTCTTCAAAAGCTAGAATTACCGTACCGCAAAGTGTTGCTTTGTACTGGTGATATGGGCTTTGGTGCATGTAAAACCTACGATCTTGAAGTATGGCTACCTGCGCAAAATACCTATCGTGAAATTTCTTCATGTTCAAACATGTTGGACTTCCAAGCACGACGCATGCAGGCTAGATTCCGTAACCCAGAAACGAATAAAACTGAACTTCTGCACACATTGAATGGTTCTGGTTTAGCGGTAGGGCGTACGCTTGTAGCTATTTTAGAGAACAATCAGCAAGCAGACGGAAGCGTTACGATTCCAAAGGCGCTTGTGCCTTACATGGCAGGGCAAGAAGTGATTAAGGCTTCTTAGCGAGCTATTTTTTGGGCACATGAACTGAGCCCCGCCTCAAAACAGAGCCTTTTATAAGCTAAAACATACAAAATCCGACATTGCATTCAGTGTCGGATTCTTTCATTCTCCACCCCGTGTAAAGTCGCAGGTTGAATGGAGGTATTACTGTTCGCTTCGAATAAGCGTTAACTAAAACGATGAGCTACCACGTGAACGTGGTGGCTCTTTTTTGTGTTACTTCCCTTATAATTTCTGTACCTTGAAGCGAGTACAAACTCATAGGCTTTCTTACATGTGCGGATTTATACAGCGTATTACTGACTCACCTGACGTTATTGCGCTACTTGAAGAAGTCGGGCTTACACAAACCATTCCGCTTTTTGTCAATGAATCTTCCACAAGCAATGTTATTAACTTTTATCCTGCATTTGGAAAAGTGCCAGAACGACAAATTACCAATTTAATTGTATCTGGTGATAGCACCATCGATGCAACGTGGTGGTTTGACGCAAAACCTAATGGAAACACGCTTACCGTAGGTGATAGAACAACATTTAACGCTCGAAATCTCGATAGCCCTTATTGGAGCAAGTTCATTCGTGAACGACGCGCTGTGGTTGTCGCAACTGCAGTAGGGGAGTCAAACCCGCTTGGTAAAGGAAAAGCGCACTTTTTAATGAAACCGGCTACTGGTGCATTGTTAATTGGCGCGGTATACCGGCGGTTTAGTAATGGCCTATTTTCCTGTGCAGTAGTGACGCGCCCACCCGTAGAGGGATTTAGCCAGTATCATGAAAAATCCATTCCTTGCTTTCTTCCACATAATGCACATGCGATAAATGCGTGGTTAGCGGCTGACAAACAAGGCTCATTGAACAATGAGGTAGAATATATTTTGAATAATCCTCGTGTTTATACCGATCTTGAAGTCACGCGAGTAAAGACGTTTAAAAGCGCCGAGGCAATCGGTGAGGTTAATGTGTTAAAAGCTGACGAAAACCGCTAACTTTTACTTATAAGCGAGTAAGAGAAGGCGGCAATGACAACAGCCGCCTGTGACAATCTAACTACTAAATAACGTTTTATTTAAGGTAGGAAAGCAAGGTTTCTTCGTCCGCGCCTAAAACATTCTTTTTCACTTCTTTGTCGACGACGTCTGAACATTGAGATGACATTCCGCTTCTCAATTTACCAAGAAATCCAGGCCCACTAATAATATCTATCGAGCCCAACGCACCTCGTTTACGCTCACCATCTAGCCAGTCAGCAATGTCACTGGCAAATCTTTCATCTTCGAGTTCGGCGGCATCTTTTCGATTCATGCTATCAACGCCTGGTACTTGCGAAGCGGGAGCCGATTGTCTGCCGGGTTTATCTGTATAAATGTCTTGGTCACTCGCGCCACTAAACTCGTTATGCCACTTTTTTACTTCAACAAGTGCACTTCCGTGGTTGGTATAGGTGTAAGCTGTGGCGTCGTCGTGGTTGGCCACAATTACGTAGTGTTTTTGAACTGTCATACAGCCTCCTATGTCCATTTATGTAAAACATTCACGTTTATGGTGTTCGGTAAAAGGCAAGTATGAAAAATATGCCTGAAACCCGAGATAAAACGCCAATGTAGGAGGGGAGTTGCAATATCAACACCAAGGCTAAAACAGTTAACAATAGGGTGGCTTTTCTGATAGCTACCTTAAATCGGGTTTCAATCCGTGAAGCAATTCAACAAGTGCTTTTAGCAGAAGGCTAGCCGGGGGCGCTAGCACTTTAAATATAATGTGCGATCGCCTTTACAAGCATTTGGCAGGTTTAGGTAATCCTGCCAGTTTGGTGGCTTGCTTAGCCGGGCCTTTTTTAAAGAGTCGCTGCAGGTAGCGGCTATTACCTTTTTCTGGCCCAAACTTATTGGCCATAGCTTTCACCAAAGCACGAATCGCTGGGCTGGTTTCGTACTCTTCATAGAATGCGCGTACGAAGCGCACCACTTCCCAGTGGGCTTCGGTTAATTCAATGTTCTCTTCTTGCGCCAGCAACTCAACCATACCTTCTTCCCAAAGGGTATAGTCGAGTAAATACCCGGCTTTGTCTGTAGGGATCGCTTGCCCTTTATAATTGAAGCTATAGGTTTCTTGTGTCATGAAAGGGGTATCCAGTGCTGATTTTTTGCTGATATTGCAGCAAGTTCTTTGTGGGAAATTGGATTAAAATGTTCGGGAAGATTTGCGCCCCTGGTATCCGCATCTGTACTCAAGAACGACAGGTTAAGCGTTGGTTTGTCTTTTGCCGTGCTTTTTACCGTATTGGCCAGCCGCTCAAAAAACGCGGTGTTTAATGCAGGGGCATAAACGCCATCACCAACAAATACAACATAAGTAGAAGTCGATTGCTCATAAGTGGCTTCAATAAGCTGTTTGTATTCAGTGCTCAAAATTGGCGTTGAAATAGTAATAAGCATTAGAATGTCACCACATGATCTACGCTTTGGATAAGCGTGACCTTTTCTTCTGGGGTTATCCACTCACAGTCTAACTCATCAACTAAACTGTTATTTGAAAGAACCTGCTCAATGTCGTAGGTATCTGCACTTGCTTTACACACAAAGCATTCTTCGATATCGAAAAACGGCATGCTAGCTAAACGTTTGGTGTGATTTTTTAGTCCTTTGGTAGACGCTGCCTTAACAAGCTGCAGTACACCTTGGCTTTCAAAAAGCACTTTAACATCGTGCCCATAGTTTGTTGCAGCAAGCGCAAAATCTAAACCGTCTTGGCTTTTAGCATTGGAAAAAGGGCTTTGCGTAAACCTAATAAGTAGTTGCGCCATTAGAATTGTACCAACCTGTTGCAATCATGGAGCGCAGTGAAGAATTCGCCCAAGCCAGCTTGCTCGAAAGGCGCGGTTAAGTTGGCCTGAGACAACCCATTCTCTTTCGCCTCTAACTCACTAACAATACCTCGCTTAACGGCGGCGGTAATGCATACTAGTAATTTCACGTTGTGTTCAGTCGCTAGAGTCTTCCAGCTATCAAGTACGAACAGCTCGTCACCCGTCTTTAGCATTAAGTTATTAGTGTGGTGTACACCTTCGCTATAAAAGAAAACGTTGTTTATTACATCACCATTATCGATTACACCTTGTGCAAAGGAGAGGGCGCGTAACGCTGTATCGCCTTGAAACGGTGATGATGTGATAAGTACTGAATATTCTGCCATACAAATAAAAACACCCCGGTTAAGGGGTGTTTCTCTTTAAACCTTTAACGCTGTTTTAATCGTCGCCACCAAACGCACCTAGAAGGTGAAGGATAGACGTGAACAAGTTGTATATGTTCAAGTATAGCGAAACTGTCGCGCGAATGTAGTTTGTTTCACCACCGTGGATGATACGACTTGTATCAAACAAGATGAAACCTGACATAATAAACACAATCGCTGCACTGATTGCTAAGCTTACCGCTGGAACTGCGAAAAAGATGTTCGCAATAGCAGCTACAAGCACTACAACTAGGCCTACTACCAAGAATCCGCCCATAAACGAGAAGTCTTTCTTAGTGGTAAGTGCGTAGCCAGAAAGCGCGAAGAACACAAGGGCTGTTGCACCTAGCGCTTCCATGATCAAGCCTGGGCCCGCAACGCCTAGATAGAAATTAAGCGTGTAACCTAGTGATGCACCCATTAAACCTGTGAATGCAAACACCCAGTAGATACCAGATGCTGAATCAGCTTTTTTCTGAACTACAAATAACGTAATAAAAGCGCCGATAGTCATAACAAGAGACATCATAGGAGAAATGCCTACTGCCATTGCTATACCAGCACAAACCGCACTAAACGCCAGTGTCATCGCAAGCAGCATATAGGTGTTGCGTAGAACCTTGTTCGTCTGCAATACCGATGGTTGAGATGCACTTGAATACATCGAACGTTGATCCATTGTTTCCTCCAACAGGACTTATGATATGACCAAAATGGTACACAATTGTTTAGTGTATGTTGTATGGGTTTTAGTTCCCATTTTCAAGTAGTTTCAGATGAAAATGGTGTCAGGTGAATATAAAAACATCTCTTATACGTGCTAAACAGTCTATTTGGTTGAAATCTCGGCACTTAGACAACTTTTTTAATTTTTCGCTTTACAGTCATAAAAATATCATTAAGATACGCAGCACTTCAGGAGAGTTGGCAGAGCCCGGTTTAATGCACCTGACTTGAAATCAGACGTGGGGTCAAACCCACCGGGGGTTCGAATACATTCCATTCACATGTTTAGGCTTGCGCTTTTCTTCGCGCAATCTAAAGGTGTTATGTGTCACAAGAAAGTTCTTCTTATCAAAATCTTCACAAACCGAGCAGTAGTTTTAAATCAAGAGACGAATATTTAAATCACGAACTTCAAGTACTTTCTCCAAAACGTTGGCGGTTGAACCTGCCTGGTAAAGACTACCGCGTTGAGTGGGAAGACTTCGTGCCAGGCATGGCGGCGACCATAGGAAAAATCGTTATGGTTGCCGCCGTAGTAGGTGCATTCGCAGCACCGCTAGGGCTATCTCCTGAGTTTGTTATTGAAAACGTGCGCTTTGAATTACTCATTGCAGCAGTCTTGTTCGTTGTTCTGATTTCCGGTTTTCTGAACCCGTCAGCTAATTTAGCAGGTACACACGGCCCCTTACTGCCCTTGGTACCCCTTATTGTTGCATCTGGCGGCCATCCCATGGCGCTCGGTCTGCTCATTGGACTCTTTGGTTTTATTTTAGGAATAACGAAGGGCGGCAGTGTGCTTGCCAGGCTAACCAGTAACGGTGTATGCGGTGGGTTGCTGTTGTATTTAGGGTTTATTGGCATTACAGGCCAGGTGAAGAAACTCTTTGCGTGGGCAGAAAGCTTCGATATGGCTTACTTAGCCTTCGTGGTGATCATTGCCACTATCTTAATGTATGCATGGCTAGAGCATATTCAAAAGCGCTGGCTAGCCATTCCGCTTGGTGCGGTGATGGCGGCGGTCATTGCGTTTTCCTTCGGTGCGCCATTTGAGTTCACAACGTCGCCGGGTATGCCTAACTTGAACCCTGCTTATTGGTGGGGGGAAGACACGGGTTGGAAACTAGGCCTGCCAGACTGGTCACATTTCATTGCTGTGCTGCCTTTTGCTGTGCTGGCTGTATCTATGTGGTCGCCAGATTTCTTAGGTCATCAAGTCTTTCAAAAGCTTAGCTACCCTAAAAAAAGTGAACGAGCGCACATGAATATAGATGACACCATGATTGCTGCATCTAGTCGTCAGGCAGTGGGAAGCCTACTGGGAGGGGGGAATATCTCATCTTCGTGGGGGACCTACATTATTCCGGCTTCTATCGCGCGCAGACCCATACCCGGTGGTGCATTAGTTACTGGCTTTTTATGCGTTGTAGCGGCACTTTGGGGTTACCCCATGGATCTAGCAATTTGGCCGCCAGTGCTTTGCGTAGCGCTTATTGTTGGGGTCTTTCTGCCGCTAATGGAAGCTGGTATGCAAATGACGCGTGAAGGTAAAACGACGCAATCTGCCGCATTGGTAGTGATCTCCTCTGTATTAGTTAATCCAGTATTCGGATGGTCTTTTACCATGCTTTTGGATAATTTGGGGCTCGTTGGGTGTAAAGATAGAGCTGGAGAACTCGGCAAAGCAGGGCGTTGGCTAATTCCAGGAATTACGTTTTTGGTGCTATGTACCGTTATGGCACTAATTGGTATGTTCCCGGGGGTGCCCGCGATTATGGAAACCTTCAGAATGTGATGAGGGCTTTAGGGTAAGGTTACTCTTTTAGAGTTTAAGTTACTGAAACCAGATATACTATTACGCGAACGGCGTCGGAGGTGTTTCTCCACGCCGTTTTTATTTAATTTATTATGCTGATATCCCTCATCCACTGAAGTTACGTTTTTACCACATAAATTAAGCGTTACGCGTACCGCGATTTACTTGTCCCAGTAGGGCGTACTTTCAAAATAGCTTGATAAAAAGTCAATGAAAACCCTTAGCTTATTAGAAATGAGCTTACGATGAGGATAGACCGCATACAAAGAGATAGCTTGCGGTACGAAATCGTCCAGTATGGACACGAGTTCCCCGTTTTTGAGCGCTTCACCGGCAATGAAGGTAGGTTGAAGTACATAACCTTCACCCTGCTTTGCTACATTGGTTAGGACTTCTCCATTATTCGCGGTTAGCTTGGGCGTCACAGTCTGGGCATTTGCTTTAAGCGCCGCAATAAGCACTGATTTATCGTTATCATAGTTGACGTAGGAGTACTCAAGATAGTGTTCTGGTTTTAATTCAGCTGGATGTTGCGGTGTGCCATATTTTTCCAGGTAGGCTGGTGAAGCGCACAGGGCCAGCTTTATCGTTGTGATTTTCTTGGCCACCAGCGACGAGTTAGCTAGGTGACCTGCACGTATTGCTACATCAAAGCCTTCGTCTATCACATCAATCTTTCTATCGTTTAGCTGCAAGTTTATCGATACGTGAGGGTGTGCTTGTTGAAACGCACTGAGTGCACTCGCTAAATGTAATGTTGAGAAAGAGACAGGGGCACTTACGTGCAGAACTCCCTTTGCTTCTGTATTGAGCAACCCAAGCTGACTTTCCATATCGGTTACGCTTTCAAGAATATGATTTGCATGTTGCAAACACTGTTGACCTGCCTCGGTTAGGTGAATTTTTCTTGTAGTGCGATTGAATAAACGCGTATCAAGTTGCTTCTCTAATTCGGCAACATACTTGCTTACGAGTTGATTTGACGTGTCTAGCTTTTCTGCAGCTTTTGTAAAACTGCCTTCATTCGCAACAACGCAGAAGGTTTTCAGTAGCGATAATTTATCCATCGTTTAGCCATTCGTCTCAATAAACAACAAATTGTTGGTAATCATTCAATATTTAACCGCTTTATTCAATAGGTGTTGGTAACTATTCTATATGCATCAGGTTAGCGCTGTGCCAACTCAATGAAGTCAGGCGGAGCGTTCATCACTTTTTAGATATGACACTTTCAATTACGAGAGACTTTGAGGATTCAACAATGAACAAGCAATTTCTGAAAAACATTTTTTCTTCTAACAGCAGTGTTTCTAGTTTGGTTTTACGTGTGCCTGTGGGCATTATTCTTACCGCACACGGCGCACAAAAGCTTTTTGCGTGGTTTGGTGGTTATGGATTAGAAGGCACAGGTCAGTGGATGGAAAGCATTGGTTTAACGCCAGGCTTTTTAATGGCATTGCTGGCCGGCAGCGCTGAGTTTTTTGGCGGGATAGCGCTTATTATAGGTTTTCTAACACGCCCAGCCGCTTTAGTAAGTGCATTCACAATGGTGATTGCGATTTTTAGTGTACATGCAGCAAACGGTTTATTTATGACTAACAACGGTTACGAGTTTGCACTAACGTTACTTGCTGCAACAGGTGCGCTAGCTATTCAAGGTGGCGGTAAACTTTCAATCGACTCTCTTATTAGTCACAAGCTTAATAAATAGCGGTTGTGAGATTCGACGACTAACGAAACCGGCCCAAATGCGCCGGTTTCAATGGCTATAGAGCCCTTATATCAATCCGCATTGATAATTGCCCACTCAGAAGACGCTGGCAAGTTTCCTAGCGAAGCGTGGGAATGCAGGAATGGTATTCTCTACATCTAACAAGGTATAGTTTTATGCAACAGCGAACGCAAACTCGCCCGTCTGTGAGAATTAACACCGCTTATATTTCTCATGGTGGAGGGCCGCTTCCACTTCTTGAAATGCAGTCAGTAGGAGAGGCGAGAATGTCTGCCTATCACATTGAAATGATTGAAGCGCTCAAAGCATTATCAACAGATTTACCCAAACCTGATGCAGTCATAGTGATTAGTGCCCATTGGGAAGATACTGAAGTCTGTGTAACTACTCACCCAGAACCTTCCTTGATTTATGACTATTATGGCTTCCCTAAAGAGGCGTATTCCCTTGAATATCCGGCCAAAGGGGAAGTAGCACTCGCAACTTTATTACTAAAGCGTTTAGCAGGGCAAGGCATCGCTGTACGGGAGGATAGGGCACGTGGTTTCGATCATGGAATGTTCATTCCCCTAAGTATTATGTATCCCAGTGCCGATGTACCCTGTATTCAACTATCCATTACGTCTGATTTGGATTCGGAAAAGCATGTGCTATTGGGGGAAGCAATTAGGAAAGCTGTTGAACTCGGGGTAGAGCCTGTAAATAGTGAAGCAAAGAACGAAGTGAATATTTTAGTATTGGGCTCGGGGTCTTCTTTTCACAATATGCAGGGCTTTTTTGATAGCTCCGATGATGCAATGCGAAAAGCAACGCGCTTTAATAACTGGCTTCAGACAACTATGCAGACCAGTGCCTACAGCGAGAATGAACGAAAAGCTCGTCTTGTTGAATGGTACAGCGCGCCGGATGCGCGATACGCCCATCCTAGAGAAGAGCACCTTCTCCCTCTCCATGTTTGTTATGGTGTTAATAATAGAGCAGCTGATAAAGCTCTGTCTTTAACGCTTCTAACCAAACCTGCAAGCATGTTTATGTGGTGTGATTGACCAGTGCTTCACATTGCCGCGTCAGTGCAACACCTGATTGGATACCGGCTGCGTTAAATGAGAGCAATTAAATTTTGAACACTTTGATTATCAATTGGTCGTTTGAGTAAAAATGTTAAAATTAGTGCTTTACAGTCCCACATAAATCATTAAGATACGCAGCACTTCAGGAGAGTTGGCAGAGCCCGGTTTAATGCACCTGACTTGAAATCAGACGTGGGGTCAAACCCACCGGGGGTTCGAATCAAAGCTAAATGAACATTATCATTTTGGCATCATGAACTGTCGACGTGCATAGAATACCTAATGAGAACGCAGGTCATTTTCTAGCAAGATGGTTATTATTCTTGCGAAAAGGTGAATATTTCACCAGTTGATTGATTTAATTGAAATTAGTGCTTTACAGCGTCACGTAAATCATTAAGATAAGCGTCACTTCAGGAGAGTTGGCAGAGCCCGGTTTAATGCACCTGACTTGAAATCAGACGTGGGGTCAAACCCACCGGGGGTTCGAATCCCTCACTCTCCGCCAGATACTTATCACCGCATAAAAATCATTATTCTTATCGTTGTACAAATAATTAACTGTAATTCCATGTCGCCTAAAAATTTCTTGCGAGGGTGAAGTGCACACATACGGATAGAGCTTCTTTTGTTGTTCCTCTACAAATTGATTAACGCCTTTGTTTTGAGTCAACGTCATAGAGCGATAGTGATAAGTGATCTCTCCGTCACTGGTTGATAGGCGCTCCATAGTGAGTGTTGGGTTTACAATTAAAGGGGTACTCTTATTGCCTTTGCGAACGGCTTCATTGAGAAGCGCATTAGTATAGTTGTCAGCTGCAGTCGCGGGTGAACCGTACAACGAGAGCAGCGTTACTGCTATGTAAATTACTGATTTCATGTTAAGAAAAATCCTTTTTCGTTTCTGAAGGTGTGAAGGTATAAACGTATAAGTATGCTGTTTACCGACGCAGCTTAATTAGCCAACGTTGAATCGGGCATTTAGTAAGCTAGGTAAACGTAACATGATAACCAACGGTATCTCCATGCTTTTTATGATCACGAGCTTTAAGTTAAACGGTGTTTCACAGCATCATCGCAGGCATAAGTTTGTTATGAAATATTTTCTGATCTCATCCTGTCTGTATCTTGTAATTACAGGACATTCCATAAAAACCTAGTTATGTCGCGCTTTATTCATAAAAGCTTGGTATACATAAAGGGTTAGCAATCAACTGAAATCATTACGGCATTTTAAAGCGCTCTTCTTTTATTCTTATGGCGCTGGTCCTACGCAGTTGGTAGTAATAACAAAAATCGAGAGGACATTATGCAGGCAATGCCCACACTTAATTTACGGCAAGGAACAGTTGAGCAAAAAAGACAGGAAATAAAGGCTTATTTCCTCGATTCCTTTGATACCTACGAATCGCTTTTCTCTTGTCTTGCCAATGATGACGTATTTTATCAACGACCTGAAAAGTTGCGCCATCCGTTAATTTTCTATTTTGGTCATACTGCTACTTTCTTTATCAATAAATTAGTACTGTCTAAGGCGATAAACGAGCGCATTAATCCAAAATTTGAATCGCTATTTGCCATTGGTGTTGATGAAATGAGTTGGGATGATCTTAACGATGAAAATTACGACTGGCCGAAGGTGGAAGAGGTGCGTCAATATCGTAATCAAGTGCGCACATTGGTATGCGATTTAATAGATACCATGTCTTTCAGCATGCCTATTGACTGGGAAAGCCCAATGTGGCCCGTAGTAATGGGAATAGAGCATGAACGTATTCATTTAGAAACCTCATCTGTTCTAATCAGACAGCTCCCCATAGCATCGGTACGCCCCAGCCCAGAATGGCCTGCATGTAGCACTATGCAAACTAATGCTGAAGCGTTAGAGGCTAATGTTTTAATGACCGTTCCGGCACAGAAAGTTATAAATGACAAAGCGTGGGACAGTGCTTATTACGGCTGGGACAATGAATATGGTTCTCAGCAAGAATCCGTTAGCGAGTTTAGTGCGTCTAAATTTCTTGTAAGTAATGGTGAGTATTTATCGTTTGTGTAAGACGGCGGCTATAACAACGCAAAATACTGGGAGGCTGAAGGCAATAAGTGGCGTGAATACACTAAAGCTCAGCACCCTGTATTTTGGATTAAAAAGGGTGATGATTATTTATATCGCAGCATGCTTGAAGAGCATCCACTACCTTTAGATTGGCCTGTGGATGTGAATTATCATGAAGCGAAAGCGTTTTGTAACTACTTGAGTGAAAAAACGGGTGAGCTTATTCGTCTGCCGACTGAAAATGAATGGCAGGCGTTACGTCAGCAGGCTGGTGTAACACAGACCGTATACAGCGAAGGATTCAACATAGCGCTGCAAAAGTATGCGTCGAGTGAACCTGTTAATGTTAATAAGTCCGGCGAATTTTATGATGTTGTTGGCAACGTATGGCAATGGACAGAAACACCCATCTATCCGTTTGAGGGCTTTAACGTTCATCCTTTATATGACGACTTTACAACACCAACATTCGACAATAAGCATAACCTCATCAAAGGCGGTAGTTGGGTATCTACAGGTAACGAAGCAATGAAAGATAGTCGTTACGCTTTTAGGCGCCACTTCTTTCAGCACGCGGGGTTTCGGTATGTTCAAGGAAAGCGAGTTATAGCAGTGAACGATTTTGATTATGAAAGTGATACACAGGTTTCGCAATACAGTGAATTCCATTACGGCGACGAGTACTACGGCGTCCCTAATTTTGCTAAAGCCAGTGCGCAGTTTTGTATTGACGCTATGCAAGGGCGTCAACACGCTAAAGCGTTAGATTTGGGGTGTGCCGTTGGTCGGTCTACCTTTGAACTTGCAAAATACTTCGATCATGTCGATGGCATCGATTTTTCTGCACGCTTTATAAAAACAGCGTTTGAGATGCAAGAGCGTGGTGAAATACGCTATAACCTTATAGAAGAAGGTGAACTTACGTCGTTTAAGGCGCGCAAGCTCTCTGCGCTCGGTTTAGATGACAGTGTAGACAACGTTGCTTTCGCACAAGGTGATGCGTGTAATTTGAAGCCGCAATTCACAGGCTACGACTTGATCTTCTTAGGCAACCTTATTGATAGAGTGTATAGTCCAAGAAAGGTATTAACGGACATGGCCACGCGGCTAAATAAAGGTGGATTGCTCGTTGTCGCCAGCCCCTTTACATGGTTGGAAGAGTATACCGAAAGAAGTGAATGGTTGGGCGGCTATAAAGATGAAAATGGTGAAACGCTTAGCTCTACTCAGGCGCTTGAAGATGCATTAGGTCAGAGCTTTAAACGAATTGCTGAACCTAAAGACATTCCATTTGTCATTCGAGAAACAAAGCGGAAATACCAACATACGCTTTCTGAATTTAACGTGTTTGAAAAGATAGAATAACACGGTGTCTATTAAAGTGTGTGCAGTATAAAGTGAGCGCGGTACGCGTGTTTCGCGCTTATAAATATGATAGATTTCAGAAGGCCTTTAGCCAATAGTAAATGCGTAAGGCTATATAGATAGGATAATGTGAAGGTGAGCAACGCGCTAAGCCATCTCCCCGTGTTCAACGCTATGCAAAGCGAGTTTATGCCTTACAAGGATGTATGGCAGGCACCTTCTCACCTGAAACTCGATCAAACCCGTCTTAAATATTCAGCGATATTTCGCCGCTTTCAGGGCGCGTCTTCATCTCAAGCGAACGTTGTCGCGTCTCAGCAAGACCCTATTCCAATGTGGATAGCGGATATGGACATCCCGCCTTGTGATGAAATTCTCAGCGCGATTACACAAAACCTTCGCTCTACTTATGGATATCAGTCCCTTGATATCGGTGACGCGGTAGCAAAACGTTTTGAGCGTACCACACAAAAAAGTAGTCGCTTTAAAGTAGAAAGTGGCGATGTTGTGGATGTTGCGAGCGTAATAGGAGCAATAGACGTTGCGCTTCACACTTTTTGCCAACCTGGTCAAAAAGTTATGGTTTTAACACCAACCTATTCCCCTTTAATAGAGGCTATTAATAATAACGGCTTAACGCCAGTATCTATTCCAGTCATTCAAAACGCGCGTCAAAGTCAGACTAGGCTTTCTGAAGTTACCGCGACAAAGGATAGCGACAAGAGTCGTCAGGAAGACGTCGAACGTTCTTACTCAACTATAGATACTTCAGCCTTCGATAGTTCTGCGGCTGCATTCGTGATTTGCCATCCTAATAACCCTACAGGTACAGTATTAAGTGCAGAAGAGCAGCGTGTTATTATAAGCTTCTGCGCCAAGAACGATATTTTAATGATCACTGATGAGGTACACAGCGAGTTTGCATTTAACTCGTCAAATGAACCAACGATAATACCCATGTTTGGTGCAGAGGTGAGCAATAAGAGCGAGGGGCGCCAAGAAAGTCTAAACGGTGGTAACATCCATACTCATCAACTGCCGCGAATTATCCACATTAATAGCGTGTCCAAGGCGTTTAACCTAGCGAGTATCCCAGGTGCATCGTATGCGGTCATTAAGGATAAAACGATCAGAGAGACATTTGCCCAAGCTATTAATAGCAGGCACCTGAACGCAAGTAACTTAGGAAAAGTTGCGTTGATTGCCGCCTATGAGAAGGGAAGTACTTGGTTAGACAGCGTAAAAAGTGCGTTGAGCTTCAACCGAAAGCTTGTTGTGCGCTTCTTTGAGCACTATGGTTTATCTGTTAATTATACAATGGGCAGCGCTGGTTATTTCTTGTGGCTAGACCTTTCAACGTTCCCTTCGCATTTAACACAGCCGAACAGTATCGCTTCTGTGGATGAAGCTCCTTTAGGTAACGCTTCTTGTCAACCTTTCAAATATTCACCCGTGACCACTGTGGAAGGGTGTATTGAGCGAGGCGTGATAGGTAACGACGGCGCGCCCTTTGGTTCTCCACACCATATTAGGCTAAATTTAGCCTGTCACCCTGCGGTTGTAGAAACCGCGCTGCAAAGACTGTGCTTTATTTCTTAGCGTAGCTTAACCCGCATCTGTTGACCGATAGTTAGTTTGATTCTAAATATTAGAATAATAAGCTCAAATATATGACATTTTATTCCTATTAAAGAGGATTAAAATGGCCTTATTACATAATTAGCCCTTGAGACATGTTCTATCGCCCAGCGTTACTCCTGTTGGGGAGAAGAGCCAGTGGCGGCTTACGGTTATAAGGAATGCAAGATGATGTATTTGAGAAAAGCGAATGAAAGAGGAAAAGTGAACTTTGGGTGGCTAAAAAGCCAACATAGCTTTTCGTTTGGACATTATTATGACGCAAAACATATGGGGTTTTCAGCGCTACGGGTTATCAATGACGATGTTGTTCAGGCCGGCAGAGGTTTTGAAACCCACGGTCACAGAGATATGGAGATAATTTCATATGTTGTAAGCGGTGCTTTAAAGCACAAAGATAATACCGGTAATGAGTACGTAGTGCCTGCGGGTGACGTGCAAGTAATGAGTGCAGGTAAGGGTATTATGCATTCAGAGTTTAACCCTTCTACTGAAAAGCCTGTTAACTTTCTGCAAATTTGGATTGTGCCCAATGAAAAAGGCGGTACGCCCAGCTATGCGCAAAAAACCTTTGGCACACAGGCGGGTGGAAATAACCATGATTCAAAGCTTGAATTATTAGTAAGTGATAACGGTAGGGAAGGGTCATTACGCATTAAGCAAAATGCGGCAATCAGCCGTTTAACGTTGAAGGCTGGCGAAACATGGGAGCATGGCACTGAAGACCAAAAGGGTTACCTTCATATGATTAGCGGTAATGTACAAGCTATGGTAGACAGTGAAACGAATGCAGTTGAAATAGAGGCAGGCGATGCTTTGGGTATTTACGAGCAAGACATCATTCGTCTGAAAGCCTCAGAGGAAAGTGTGGCCTTGTGGTTTGAATTACCTAAATAGCTGCCTAAAAGTAATCTAGATCAATAATTTAGTTTCAAATTGTGTATCTCTACTTCACGAATTCTTATCTCGTGGTATTATGACTGGATAAGGTTAAAGGCTGGTAATACTTCTCATTGATGAGCATTATCAGTCTTTATTCCAGTTGTATGTAAAACTGAAGTCAGTGAGATACTAGAGTGATAAAAATAATCCTAGCAGATGACCATGATTTGGTCAGAACAGGGATACGCCGGATTCTGGAAGACGTAGACGATTTTACTATTCTCGCAGAAGCGAAGAACGGTGAAGACGCGGTACTTTTGTGCCGAAAAAACGCGCCAGATGTGGTACTCATGGACGTGAATATGCCCGGTATTGGTGGACTGGAAGCGACAAAGAAAATTGTTCGTATGTCTGAAAATACGCGTGTTATTTGTGTTTCAATGCACAAGGAAAGTCCTATTCCAATGCAAGTTATGGACGCAGGCGCATACGGTTTTCTGACAAAAGATGCAGAGCCAGACGAAGTAATACGCGCTATCCATAAAGTTGCGGCAGGGCAAAAGTATGTTGATCAAGAAGTGGCCAATAGCATAGCCATCGGTAAGTTATTGCCTAGTTCGGATAATCCGTTTGATGAGCTATCGAGTAGAGAACTTTCAATAGCAATGCGATTAACCGAAGGTCACAAAGTGCCGGATATAGCCCGAGAACTCAGTATTAACTCAAAAACGGTTAATACTTACCGTTACCGAATGTTTCAAAAGTTAGGCGTAAATTCTGATGTAGAGCTAACACACTTGGCCTATCGCCATAAGCTTATCAATCCTAACACCTTTTAAGCGTCACTAGACGCGCAACGTCAAAGTGATTATGTCTGCATTTGATTCAGCAGCATTTCTTAAGAATCTAACCTCTCAACCTGGCGTGTACCGCATGTACAATAGTCAGGAAGAGGTTATTTACGTAGGAAAAGCCAAAAACCTTAAAAAGCGCGTATCAAGCTATTTTCGTAGTAATCTTGATAACGCCAAAACGCGTTCGCTAGTTAGTCAGATTGCGAACATGGATGTCACGGTTGTAAACAGCGAAACCGAAGCGTTTTTGCTTGAGAACAACTTCATCAAGAAATACAAACCGCGTTACAACGTGGTCATGCGTGACGACAAGTCTTATCCCTTTATCTTCTTATCCGATCACGAACATCCAAGGCTTTCTTTTCATCGCGGCCCTCAAAAGAAAAAGGGCGAATACTTTGGCCCATACCCCAGTGCGTGGTCGGTGCGAGAAAGCTTGCGTTCAATGCAGCGAATTTTCCCCGTACGTCAGTGCGAAGATAGCTATTATCGAGCACGCAGTAGACCTTGTCTTCAGTATCAGATGCAGCGCTGCAGTGCGCCGTGTGTAGAAGGCTATGTGAGCGATGAAGAATATAAAGAGCAGGTCAATTTTGCACGCTTGTTCTTGAAAGGTAAAAACCAGCAGGTCATTGGTGGGCTGGTGGAAAAGATGGAAGCAGCCAGCGAGGCACTCAACTTTGAAGCTGCTGCCCGTTACCGCGATCAGATTAATGCACTAAGAAAAGTTCAAGAACGACAGTGGGTTGCCGGTACTCAAGACGAAATGGATGTGTTTGGGTTTGCGTTCAAAGGCAATATGGCGTGTATTCAGGTAATGTTTATTCGTGAAGGGCAGTTGTTAGGCAGCAAGGCCTATTTTCCCAAAGTACCCAACACTGCCGATGAACAAGAAGTTTTTGAATCTTTCTTCCTACAGTTCTATCTGGCGGGTAACAAAGTTATTCCCAAGCAGATAGTACTTAGCAATACATTAACTGACGAAGACGCTATAGCAGATGTACTAGCCAGTGAAGCGGGACACAAGGTTCAGTTCTTCAAAGGGGCGAGGGAAGAGAAGCGCAAGTACCTGCAGCTGGCGCAGTCAAATGCGCAAACTGCGTTAGATGCTCAATACAGTCAGCAAAAGTCTGTGTTTGCACGCTATCTCGACTTAGAATCGGCACTGGAAGTTGATACGCCTATTCAACGCATGGAGTGTTTTGATATATCACATACGTCTGGCCAGCAAACGGTGGCTTCGTGTGTGGTATTTAATCGTGAAGGTCCGCACAAAAGTGACTATCGCCGATATAATATAGAAGGCATCACCCCAGGTGATGACTACGCGGCTATGGCACAGGCGTTAAAACGTCGCTACAAGTCAGTGAAAGAAGTGCAAAAAATACCTGATCTTCTATTAATAGACGGTGGTAAAGGACAGCTTGCCCAAGCAGAAGCGTTTTTTGAAGATTGGCCCCATGATAAAAAGCCTATGCTGTTAGGCGTGGCAAAAGGCACCACCCGTAAGCCTGGCTTAGAAACACTAATACTGGCAGGTAGCCATCAGGTTCTGCCGATGGACAGCCATTCGCCAGGGCTTCACCTTATTCAGCATATTCGCGATGAGTCTCACCGATTTGCCATTACTGGGCACCGCAACCGACGCCAGAAAGTTAAAACCACGTCGAGTTTGGAAAGCATACCTGGTATTGGTGCTAAACGCAGACAAACACTGCTTAAATTCATGGGGGGCTTGCAGGGTCTTAAGAAAGCCAGCAAAGATGAAATTTCAAATGTACCTGGTATAAGCCCTGAACTGGCGGAAACTATTTACGACCACCTTCATCAATAAATGAATGAGTAACAAGCAATGCATTACAAATTAAGGTAATGTGTTAGAAAAATGAAAGATGCAGAGCTTATACGCTACCGCGCTAAAACGCCCATAGAGGCATAACACCGAGACGTACTTTTTATGTGGACTGTTCCAAACTGTATTACTTTATTCCGAGTAATCCTTATTCCTGTATTTGTAGTTGTTTATTTTCTTGATTGGCGCTGGGCGCACGAGGCAGGCGCATTTATTTTTTGGCTTGCGGCAATAACGGACTGGTTTGACGGCTATCTAGCAAGAAAACTACAGCAGTCTACACCCTTTGGTGCATTCTTAGATCCTGTAGCAGACAAGCTCATTGTGGGCGCTGCTCTTCTTATGATTACTCATAGTTATGCAAACCTGTGGATCACGTTGCCATCTATTGCGCTATTGGTTCGTGAAATTTATGTGTCGGCGTTACGTGAATGGATGGGTTCGAATGGTGTAAGGGATGCGGTTAAAGTGTCTTTTATAGGTAAAGCAAAAACCACTGCGCAAATGTTAGCCTTAATTGGCTTGTTGTCGGGATTAGAAACCTTTATGGGCATAACTATTTATTGGGTTTCTTTAGGTTATATTCTTTTATATTTCTCAGCAGTGCTGTCAATTTGGTCAATGTTTGTTTATACAAAAGCGGCCTGGCCACACCTTCGAAGTGGCGCAGTAAAGTGAAATTGATCGTACATTAATCAAAGTGAATAAAAAAATAGCAAACGATCATAAAAAACCGCATTTATCTCAATTTAAACGCTTTTTTGTGTTGACAGTTTTGAATGGGTAGGTAGAATGCACCCCACATTTCGAGAGGACATCAACCAAACGAAATGGTCGATTAAGACATGCGGGAATAGCTCAGTTGGTAGAGCACGACCTTGCCAAGGTCGGGGTCGCGAGTTCGAATCTCGTTTCCCGCTCCAATCTCTTAGAGATGAGTTTTAATCACGCGCCAGACGCATCTGGCGGAATGGCAGAATGGCTATGCAGCGGATTGCAAATCCGTCTATCTCGGTTCGACTCCGGGTTCCGCCTCCAAACGCTGCAACGCAGCATCAGGTTCTACGCCTGACACCTTTGCTGAAAAGCAACCCGATGCCCGGGTGGTGAAATTGGTAGACACAAGGGATTTAAAATCCCTCGCTGGTAACAGCGTGCCGGTTCAAGTCCGGCCCCGGGCACCATTTCATAGTTTTTAATAGTTTCTTACAGTCAATTTCACACTCTAAACTCCCTATTTATCAGCATTTACAGTGTCTACCTGTATATTGTCGTCTATTGTCATCTCGTAGTACATGGTGCTACATTCGGTGCTACACAGATTCAATTACGACTAAATAGCACCAGCAAGTAAGCATGTTGGTAGCACCAGTCGATTAATCAGACGATAGGTAGCACCACATGCCCTTAACAGACATTCAAATAAAGCAAGCTCAAGCAAGCACAAAGGATATTTGGCTCACTGATGAGAAGGGCCTGCGCTTGCTCGTGAAAAAGAATGGCTCTAAGTACTGGCGCCTTAAGTATCGTTTTCAGGGAAAACAAAAGACATTAGCAATTGGGGTTTACCCAGAGGTGTCACTTAAGGATGCACGAGAAGCAGTTTCAGAAGCTAGAAGACAATTAAGAGATGATATTGACCCTAGCGCTATAAAGCAGGAAAAGAAGCACCTTTCTTCTGTAAGCGAAATAGAACTGTTTAACACTCAAGCACGGCTTTGGTGGAATAAGCAAAAGGGCCAGTGGAGCGAGGGCCATGCTGCCCGTATTTGGACACGCTTAAATGATAATGCGTTGAAAACGCTAGGCAAGCGGCCTATTGGCGAAATCACGCCTCAAGACATAATCAGAACCGTTCAAAAAATAGAAACGCGTGGTGCGCTAGATGTTGCTCAAAGAGTACTTCAAGACATTAGGCGCGTTTGTCGCTTCGCTGTACAGACTGGCGTTCTACTCCATAACCCTGCTTCTGAGTTATCTGGAATACTGGAAAAGCGTAAAACATCGCACAGGGCCTCTTTACCAAGGGAAGAATTGCCACAGTTTCTACGTGATTTAGATGCTTACCACCAGCAAGGCCGCTTACTTACCAAGCTAGCTATTGAACTATTGGTACACACTTTTGTTAGACCTGGTGAGTTAGCCGGTGCTCGTTGGGATGAATTCGACTTAGAAGAAAAACTATGGCGCATACCAGCGCATAGAATGAAAATGAAGTCTGATCACATCGTGCCACTTTCTAGGCAAGCACTTGCAGTATTAGAAAATACCAAGCCGTTTAGCGCTCGTTTCGAGTTCGTTTTTCCTTCTGAAAGAGATAGGTTCAAACAAATGTCTGACAATACTATGCGAATGGCTATTTTTCGCATGGGCTACGATGGTGAAACTAAAGGCAAAAGCAAGGCTAACCCACATGGATTCCGTGCTACTGCATCTTCAATACTGAATGAAACTGGCTTTAACCCAGACGCAATAGAGCGTCAGCTTTCACATATGGAAAGGAATGGTGTTAGAGCTGCTTACACGCACCATGCTCGTTACTTAGAAGAACGTAAAGAAATGATGCAATGGTGGAGTGATTACTTAGATAGTCTTAAGAATAACGGTAACGTTACGCCTATTTTTAAAAAACAAGCCTGATGAGTGTCGTACAGGGTCAATTAACTACGGTAGGGAATTAATATGAAAATCGATAACAGATTAAAGAGTTACATAGATGCAGGTGAGCATGAGAGCCAGTTACTAGCGTTCACTAGTTTGTATAACACTATGCAGCTTGTTATAGATGGTGGCCGCAGCTATGCAGATTTACAATCTCAGACGTTATCAGAAACGCTCAGCTTAATGTTACCTGCATTTAAAAGTACGTTAACCCAGCTTGAAAGCATTGGTAAGGGTGATAGTTCTAAAGACCTAGCGTTAATCATTAGGACAAGAGAAGCTTCAAGCGCCCTAGCAGATGAAATGCTAGGCATTCTTGAAAACGGTGTATTCCAACAAAAAGATTCATCTACAGAGTATCAATCTTTTAGAAGTGCCTGTTATAGCGTTAGTTCTCAGATATGTGACGCTTCACACGAATATCATGCGATTCTTCACAAGTATATCGACCCTGACTATAACGTGCTGACTATCACCGCAGCTTAGCCTTATAAACTGGCGCTAGGGTAGCTCCCGAAAAGTGACCCCAATCACCTGTGCCAGTTCCTCTTTATGGGATTCCGTAGGGGTACGGACGTGAAATCTAAGCAACAATCAAAACAAACTAATCTCACAAAAGACTATGTATTCTCTGAAAGCATTAAAGGGCAGGAATTGAGAACTGAGTTAGACATTTTACTCAACTCTGTGTTCTCTGATTTTGCATTTGATGAAAACAATTCTCAGCCTGATAAAGCAAAATTGAAGAAACTTGATGCCAATATAGGGTTACTAGAAACACTAAACGAAAAACTTCGGATTCATAACGACAAACATTGGGTACCGAACGATAAAATCGATTCAATGTTAAAAGCTTTAAAGGTGTCATGTGAAAATGAGTTGCCTATAGCGTCTTCTTTACTCTTGGCCACTGTTCTAATTAAAACGGTAGCTATTCCTGATGCTGAGTTACTTAAATTTGCTTACGAATTTGGCAAGCTCGAAGGAGTTAGGGAAGCGGCATCTCAAAGCAAGAAAGGTGACAGCCATAAAAGACAAGTAGCTCTATACTTGTTCAATGCACTGTGTAGAGAAGCTGGCCACGTGTTAACAGAGGGGCAGCTTCTGAAACACATGATAGCAAAAAACTACACCAAGCAATCACCACTTACGATAAGCACTCCCTTAAGCGCTGAGATATGGCGCGAAACCACCAGCAAGGGAAAGAGACTATTTATAAGAACATCGCATGATGGTGAAGTGTGGAGCTTAGCGTACCCTACATATACAAGAGAATATAAAAAGCTCGTTACGCTAAGTGATTAAATGATTTATGTACCCAAGAAACAAGGGGGAACGCGATTCCCCCTATTTTTTTGCTAAACAGAATTACAAATTTTAGGGGATTCACGACCCCCCTAGTCAAAATTTTATATGTTGTTACTCCCGTACACGTCTAGAAACCTAAGAGAGTAATAACTATGGAAAACTCAGTACAAACCATCAACGACCCTATTCTACGAATGTCCGATGTTGAGAAAACAGTGGGCTTAAAGAAACCAACAATCTACAAGCTCATCAAAAAAGGTGAGTTTCCACGTCAAATCAATCTAGGCGGTAGAGCAAGCGGCTGGCTTCTTTCTGAAATCAACCAATGGAAAGCTGAACGTATAGCAATATCACGGGGGCAGTAATGCAAAAGACTATCCCGTATAAGCCTGATCACTTCTATTTTATCGGTTCTACCGTAAATCAAGTTATAGGTTTTCGAGCTGCTCGCGGTACTGGCCCATGCAAAGTAATGGAAACAGCGAACGAGGGCTACTATTTGGAATATGCCCCCTCTAGTAACTTAGAGCTTCAGTTCAAGTTTAAACACCATCCATTGGCTAACGGTGGTGAATGCCTGGTGTACGACATCCCCGAAACTTTCAACCTTTCTTCTGTAAGCAACAAAGCTAAGCAAATGGGGTTAGACCTATGAAACTACGAGAGTTAACGAGTAAAGAGCACCTAGAACCAGATCACGTGTATATCATTGGGGATAATGAGCAAAAGGTACTCGGTTTTCTTGAAGAGTTGCGTGTGGGTATTCCACATAAAGCGTTATTTACAGATAGCAAACTAACATACCTTTGCTACCCACCAGCAACCGAAATCAATCAACTACAAAGGGAAGTTATTAGCTTACCTTGTGGTGCTACATGTGTGGTGCATTGGCTAACCCACAAAGCAAAAAAACGAAGATTGGAAGATCCTTCAGTTCTCTTTTCATCTCACATGAAACCGCAATTAATAAAGAAAATAAACAAAGCTAAGTCTCGCAGTAAGAAGAGGTGATAATGGGTACGTTAGATTTTAAAGGCTTAAATGAGTATGCGTTAAGCAATATCGATAGCGTATTAAATTATTACTTACCTGGAGGTAATCATGAAGGCCACGAGTACAAACCATTAAATCCCAGAAGACCCGACAACAATATCGGATCTTTTAGTATTAATACCGTAAAGGGTGTATGGAAGGATTTTGCAGGCTCTGACGAGGACAGCGGACAAGACATAATATCACTGGTGGCATATGTTACAAACAAGCCTCAAGGCGAAGCCTATAAAGAGCTTAGCGACTTACTCAACTATGGTAATAGAGTTGCAACAAAGACAAACAAAAGCGCCACAAATACCCGTAGGAATAGTGAGGAATGGTTACGCGTAACGCCTGTACCGCCCGAATTTGTTAAACGTTGCTTTAAAAAACACCTAAAGCACGGCTTACCTACTTTTACATGGGAATACAGGGACGCTAACAACCAGCTCATTCTTAAAGTACTGCGTTTTGATAAACAGATAGACGGCAAAAAAGAAAAAGTATTTGCACCGTTAGCCTTATATAGAAACCGTGATACTGGTGAAATCAAATGGCGATGGTCTATGCCAAAAATAAACCGCCCATTGTACGGATTACACGACCTAGCCAAGCGCCCTAAAGCCACAGTAGTTCTTACAGAGGGTGAGAAGGCCGCAGACGCGGCAAAAGCATTGCTCCCTAGCTGTGTTTGTATGACGTGGCCTAATGGCTCTAAGTCTATCAGTAAGGCCGATTTCACACCGTTGGCTAAGCGTAATGTAATCATATGGCCTGATAATGATAATGCCGGCATTAAGTGCGCCAAAGAGCTTAAGAACTTACTCACTTCACTAGATGCAGCAAGCATTCGAATTATTGATTTAGACAGCTTAGCTAAAACCCCTCTTTCTGAAAGCGAAGGTGGCCCTTTATTTGGTGAAGGTTGCACGTGGCCCGATAAAGCGGATGCCGCAGACGCTATTGAGCTAGGATGGGGCGCTACACACTTAGAAGCGTTAAAGAAAAGTGGTGAACTATTCATAAAAGAGGCGGTTACACACGCCCCTAGCGATATTAAGGCTAACGTGCCTCAAGGCTTTAAATTAACGGATAACGGTGTAGAAGCATTTTACAAGTCTGATGACAAAGGCAATGAGAAATATAAGCGAATATGTGCCCCTTTAGAACTGTTAGCCTTAACCCGTGATGCTGGTGGCTCTGGTCAAGATTGGGGTGTACTTGTGCGCTTTAAAGACTATGACGGTCAAGAGAAGCGCTTAAATATTCCTAAGCGCCTGTTTGCTACTGACGGTGGTTCAGACATTAGAAAACAATTGCTTTCCGAAGGGCTTCATATAGAGCCACGCTCGCAAGAGAAAGGAAAACTCATTGATTACCTTAACTGTCCTGACATAACCAATAGAGTAGGGTTAGTTAAGAAATTGGGTTGGCACAAGAACGCTTTCATTTTGCCGGACCAAACGATAGGCGAAACAGAGTCACCGCTTCTCTACGACAACGAAAACGCCCGTGATTGTAAATTAAAGGCCGCTGGCTCAATATCAGATTGGCAACGTGAAATAGCGTCATATTGCGAAGGAAATCCCTTACTTACTATTGCTGTGTCTCTGGCCTTTACTGGCCCCCTAGTTAGCTTAATGGGGCTTTCTGAGAATGTAGGCTTTCACTTCTACGGTGACAGTTCGTTAGGTAAGTCCACGTTAATGAATGTTGCTTGCTCTGTGTATGGCAAGCCTAGTGAATTTAAAGGTTCATGGCGTACCACTGATAACGCTTTAGAAGATACCGCAGCTCTGCACTCAGACATGCTATTGGCGCTCGATGAGCTGAACGAAGCTAACCCTCTTACTATTGAGGGGATCATATACATGGTTGGTAACGGTAAAGGAAAGAACCGCTCTGGCCCTGACTATGCTAAGAAGAAAACACAACGTTGGAACCTGGCGTTTTTGTCAAACGGTGAAAAGACTATTGATGACTACTTAGGCAGCATTGGCAAATCAGTTAATGGTGGTGTTCATATGCGTTTTCTTTCTCTGCCAGCTTCACAGCACGAAGACGAAGCACTTAAAAAGCGTAATGGCATATACACCGATACACATAACTTTATTAACGGTGCTGCATTGTCTGACCACTTAAACAAGGCGTGTGAAAAGTACCACGGTGAACCGTTCTTAGAATTTATTAAGCAGTTAACCAGTACCGACTTAGGCGAACTAATCAAAGTGCATCATGCAGAGATTGCAACTTATAGAGAACGTGTGCTTGGTAATGATGCTGGTGGACAAGCAGTAAGGGCCTTTCAGAAATTTGCGCTGGTGGGCTTAGCTGGTGAGCTTGCTTCAACTTTTGGCATTACTGGATGGAGCGAGGGCCATTCTATTCAATCGGCTATATCCTTGTTCAGAATGTGGGTAGATATTCGGGGTGGTACTGGGAACGTGGAAGAGATACAGCTTCTTAATCACCTGGCGAAGCAAATAAAGCTTTATGGTGAAAAGCACTTTAAACGGTGGGATAGAAGAGGGGCAAAAGACCCTATGGTCATTGATGAGCATGTACCTTCTAAATTAGAAATGTGGGGCTATAGAGAGCAAATTACTATTAGGCACCCTGACAAAGCCGCTACTACAGACCATATGTATTACGTGTACAAAGACATATTTATGGATGTTATGTGTAAAGGCTTTGACGGGAAGAGGGCCGCTCGACTGCTTAGAGATTTGAGCGTTTCTTTACTCAGACCTTCAGAGCTAGAACGTAAGAAGCTTAACACCTCTGAAGCTCTACCCAATGCTGGTGGTAAGTCTCAACAGGTAATTAAGTTCAAGGCTTCCTCACTCTTTGAGGCTGTAGACAGAATGACTTTAAGCGATAGTGATCAACACGATGCTGAACACGCTAAGTCAGCCTGATTATGTGTATATGTCAATGGATGATGCTTAATATACTAAGCCTGTTTAGATATACAGGTTTAGTATTGTTACATGCAATTAACTACCTAAGTGCATTGCTCCAACTGCTCATTTCTTTCTCTGTAAGCACCTATAACACACCATTTATCTTATTAAATTTGCACTATGCAGTACCTATTTGCACTTTGTTTATAACCGTTTGCAGTAGTGCAAATGCTAAATATGTATTTATAAACATAGGGTTACAACTCCTGTTTGCACTATTTGCACTTTTTGCACTCTATTTTACTAGGTCAGGGGTTCGTCCCTTCTACCCTGCGCAACGGGGCACAACGCGCTTTCAGTTGTAAAGACTTCTAAACAGACTTCACACGAGTGAGGTGCAATGGTGTACACCCACCACCATAACCTTTGCCAACGAACTCACTTCACAATGCTATTTGCCTATGCTTTTTCACGGGTCCTTTTGGAAAGGGGGGGTTGTACGGCACACGGAACCGCGTATCTTTAACAGCTATAGAAAATTTCAGAGGGGGGTTATATTTTAATTGAGATAACTTCATTAAAATCATTGGTTTAAATGATATGTAAATTCATACTTAGTTCGATTTATATGCTTTGGTTCAATTTAATGGTGGGCACATTGCACCGTTAAATTGAACGTTTGCACTAAGGTATTGTATACCAGACCTAATTTATAAATTTTACTCAAAGGGTAACTGGGTTTTACCTCGTTATGGCTGTTCATACCCAATACAGCAAGACCAAAATACAGTGTGTACAATCGGGCTTCTCTTCGCGTGAAAGCAAAAGGTTAAGGGGCACGGGGTTAGATAGGCATATTTCTACTGCAAAAAGTGCAAATAGTGCAAATTATATAAATAACTGTATATTTATCAGTTGTATATTGTGTTTGCACTTTTGATTAACGCTTAAAGTAAAGTGCAAATTTAGAAACGATAGTGCAAATTTATAAGGGCCGAAATATGCTTTTGATGAAAGGTGTAAAGATATGACTGAGTGGGGCTACGGGTTAGTAGTATTGGTGCATGGGCTCATTGCAGCGTATTTATTAACTTATATCAAAAAAAAGGCTAGTGACCTGGCTACAAAGGAAAACCTAGAGGACTTAAAATTACAGCTGCATGAGACAACTACTGTGGTGAAAAGTACCGAACAGCACATAATGTCTGACGTGTGGGTAGCGCAGAAAAGGTGGGAAATTAAGAAAGAGTTTTACTCGAACGTATTAGAAATTTTTGAAACAATTCTTGAAGCACTTAAATTCATTGAGAACAGCTTAAAGCCTAGCGAAAGTGATAGGCCGCAATCATTGAAAACGCTGGTTAGTGAAAAAGAGAAGATGATTAAGTCTTCAAATGCAAAGCTTGAAAATGAAGTAAAAACTATCGGTACGCTGTTTCTTGATAAGGAAGTGCTAAGCGCAATAGACAGGTACCTAAAAGCGGAGGAAAGGAGGCGAGCTAGAATTGATTTAGAGCTTCTTGACCCCGACTGCACAGATCCGAGTGTTGGTGAGGAATACTATAGTCCATCTTCCTATATATGCCACCAGCTTAATGAATGCATAGAAGCTCATAAGCTGCTAGTGGAATACGCCAGAGAAGATCTACAAGTGATGTGGCAAAGTGATAACAGGCATTCCAAAAACTACGACAAATAGGAAGCAAATTAATGGAAAAATTACGGGTAACCGCGTTTAAAGGTTCTTCTGAATCGTTTTGTGAAGCGTTAGACGAAGCGCAGCTCAAACATAGCAAAGTATTTCATCTATCTGAAAGCGTAATGGCCTCCGGATTAACCATAGAGATTATATTACACGGCGGCTTTGGAGCACTGGCAGTGGCGTGTTTGGCGTGGGTTCGTTATAAGAAAAATAGGCGTATCAATATCAGAACGAAAGAAGGTACCAGTGTTTGGCTAGAAGGTTATTCAGCAGAGGACGCGACAAAAATATTGGAGCAAGCAGAAAGTATCGCTGTTATAGAGACGGGACCGAATGAAAGCTCGAAAGAACTTGAAGAAAAATAATATCGTTTCGCTATATATAGTTTATTTTTTATAACCACCAGCGATACCTCAATTATATGAGGCTAAGCAAGTTAATTGGTGCTACATTTGGTGCTATAAATGGTCGGTTAACTTTAAAATAAATTATCAAATCAATCGGTTAGGTTTGTTTTTTAACTTCGGCCCCGCACCATTTATCTACTCCCAATTTTACAAACTTTAAATCAAAAAATTGATAAGATATTTACGCTCTTTTATCACAAATTACTATGGTAAAATCCGTAAAAATTTTGGCAAAGACGTACTATCTTGAATTCTGTTATGTCACTTCGTTTAGACGAGTTATCTCGTGCTGAACGTCCATTCCACGCGCGTGGGAGTAAAGTAGTTCGCTGCGACGCGTGTCTGCTACCAACGCAAAACTGTATTTGTGAATTTAAGCCTGAGGCTGGCACTGATGTGGCGGTTTTGTTCTTGATGTACAAAGGCGAATATTATAAGCCTACCAATACTGGTCGTTTAATTGCGGATGTGGTTAAAGATAACCACGCATTTTTGTGGAAGCGCACCGAGCCAGAAGAGGCGCTATTGGCGTTACTTCGTAACGAAAAATATTTTCCTATCGTGGTATTTCCACACGAATATGCTGCAGCTGAACGTTGTATTGATACGCCACCATTGAATACTGGGAAAAAGTTACTATTTATTTTCTTGGATGGAACGTGGCGTGAAGCAAAAAAAATGTTCGTGAAGAGCCCTTACTTGCATGACTTTCCTGTGTTGGGCGTGAGTATGGACGTAGCGTCAGATTATTTACTACGCGAATCTACCCATGATTTCCAACACTGTACTGCTGAAGTTGGTATTAGCGTTTTAGACCTTGCGCAGCAGAAGCAAGGGGCACAAACCTTAGCGCATTATTTCAGTGTGTTTAGACGGGAATATTTAAAAGGTAAGCCGCATTTGCAGCATAAGCTTGCGTTTGCAGAGTCGCAGGTTAAAAGTAACATTTAAAAAGCGTCACTTTTATTTGCGAAAGTATTGTTTTACATCCACTATTTCATATTAATAAAACACGGAGAAAGCGAATGGCATCAGTTACTTTTCAAGGCAATACAGTTACGACAAAGGGTCAGCTTCCTGAAGTAGGCACATCTGCACCAGACTTTACATTAGTGAAAGCAGATTTGGGTGAAGTAACACTGTCTGAGCTTGCAGGAAAAAATGTGGTATTAAACATTTTCCCTTCTATCGACACGGGAACATGTGCAATGTCTGTCCGAAAATTCAACGAAGAAGCGGCAAAATTGGATAACACTACAGTTATCTGTGTATCGGCAGATCTTCCGTTTGCAGCGGGTCGTTTCTGTGGTGCTGAAGGTATTGAAAATGTACTTACAGGCTCGACTTTCCGCTCAAGCTTTGGTGATGACTATGGTGTTACCTTTGAATCAGCGCCGCTTACTGGGCTGCTGTCTCGTTCAGTAGTGGTTATCGATGCCGAAGGCAAAGTGGTCTACACAGAGCAAGTTGCAGAAACAACAGAAGAGCCGAATTACGACGCGGCTATCGCAGCTCTTAGCTAAGTAGATCCGCAACATAGGTTAGTTGGTTAGCTAACTATGTGATGTGTTTGAATACGTACCGATTTGTTTTATCGGGGTATTACAGGGCACTCACTGATGTGGGTGCCTTTTAGGAGAATGTAATGGCATCGGTATTGCTCTCAGTTGGTGAATTAGCCAATGTAATGCAACAAAAGCCGGTAACGCTTGTACGAGCGTTAATGGACGACCCCGTTTCAAAAACACCAGATACGCGCACGGCAATGGTTTTACCTGCGTCAGTCGACTTTGACTTAGATAGTGAAGGTAGCGATCACACTACAGGTCTCCCTCACAGTATGCCTTCTGCAAATGACCTTGCTATTTATCTTGGTAATCAGGGCATAACAGCGAATACACCTATTACGGTATACGATACCCGTGGAATATATTCTGCGCCAAGAGTGTGGTGGATGTTAAAAGCGTTGGGCCACCAAGATGTTTATATATTAAATGGCGGACAGCCTGCATGGGAAAAAGCAGCGCTGCCGGTTTCAGAACAACAACAATACGGAAAATTAACCTATCAAGCTACACCTAGGCCTGGTTGGTTCGCAAATTCCGGTGCAGTACTTCAGGCAATAAATACTGAAGCACAACTTGTTGATGCGCGCAGCGCGCCGCGATTCAAAGGAGAAGTGTCAGAGCCTCGTGAAGGAGTACGTTCAGGTCATATGCCTGGTGCGTTTAATATTCCTTTTGACACCTTACTCAAAAGCGGGCATTTTTTGCCAGTTGAGCAGCTTAAGCCTGTTTTTGACCGCGCTAATATCGATTTACGCAAACCCATTATTTGTACGTGTGGTTCTGGCGTTACCGCCTGCATAATTGGAGTGGCGGCATTATTGTGCGGCGCAACGCAGGTTTCAGTATACGATGGCTCTTGGTCAGAGTGGGGCGCTGATACTCAATATCCTGTGGTCAAAGGTATGTAAAGAGTCGCGGCTTTTAACTAAGTAAATATACAACATGCTAATCGTATAATTAGCGCTATAACTACAGAGTAAGAACAACCTGATGCCATCTGATCAATCTCTACCCAATATTGTTATTCTTACCGGTGCGGGTATTTCCGCTGAATCTGGATTAAAGACATTTCGGGATAATGACGGCCTTTGGGAAAATCATCGCGTAGAAGAGGTGGCCACCCCAGAGGCTTTTGAACAAAATCCTAGCTTAGTTTATCGCTTTTACAACGCTCGACGTGCGCAGTTACAGCAAGACGACGTGAATCCTAATGCAGCGCATGAGGCGCTGGCCAAACTTGAGAAAGCGTTCGGTAGCAACCTGATGTTGGTTACTCAAAATGTGGATGACTTGCATGAGCGCGGTGGAAGCCAGTCTGTTTACCATATGCATGGCAAGCTGCTATCTGCGCGCTGCGCTATAAGCCAGCAGACTTTTGACTGGAGTGATAGTTTTGATCACACCACTAAATGCCCGTGTTGCAACAGAGTAACCTTACGACCGGATATCGTGTGGTTTGGTGAAATGCCCATGTACATGGACGAGATTTACGATGCGCTTTCAAAGGCTGATGTGTTTATTGCCATTGGCACATCAGGTAATGTCTATCCTGCCGCGGGTTTTGTTCAGATCGCTAAAGAAAGTGGCGCACACACCATAGAGGCAAATTTGGAGCCGGGCGTAACTAATGCATTGTTCGATGAATCGCTAACAGGCCCTGCTTCTCACATCGTCCCACAATGGGTTGATCAATTAATGTCAAAGTACGCGCTGTAGGAGGCGCATAACATGCAGTATATGAATGAGTTTCTTACCATTGCGTTGGTACACCTTGTGGCTGTTGCTAGCCCAGGGCCAGATTTCGCGGTGGTTGTTCGAAACAGCGTGGCCTATGGCAGACGTATCGCCATGTACACCAGTATAGGGATTGGCTTAGCTATATTACTGCATGTGGCTTACTCGTTAGTGGGGCTTAGTGTGGTTATTGCAACTACTCCATGGTTATTCACCACATTTAGCTATGCCGCCGCAGCTTATTTACTGTACCTTGCGTTTGGTGCGCTTAGAAGCGGGCCTGTAAAGCAGGACCAGGCAGTTAACGCTGAAAAGAAAACATCCCACATATCTGCAAAGCGCGCAGTTTGGATGGGCTTTCTCACAAATGGACTAAACCCAAAAGCAACGCTATTTTTCCTCTCGTTGTTTACTGCAATTATTAGTATTGATACCCCATTTACAGTGAAACTTGGCTACGGTATCTATTTAGCTATAGCCACTGGACTGTGGTTCTGTTTTCTTTCATACCTTTTGAGCACCAGTAAAGTAGCTGAGCTTATTGGTAAAAAAGGGTATTGGTTAGACCGTGCGATGGGGGTGCTACTCGTCGGTTTAGCTGCGAAATTAGTACTAGGTTAACGTTTGTTTACCTTACAAACAGGCATTTGTTTTTGTGAATTGGTATAATCCCGCCGATTTTTCAAAAAGATAAGAGAGTTGTGTGAAAGACGTAAACCAAGACCGCCTGAACAATACGTTGTCTAAACAGTATCAATTTGATACCAAAGGTCTATTGCGCCGCGCTGCCGGTTTAACAAAGGCAAACTTTTCATCATTGCTGCAGGGAAGTGTTGTTCTATTTTTGACGTTTGTCGTGTTAGGTGTATTTGCTCAGCAGTACATCACAATAAATGACGATGGGACCTATGTATTCGAGCATCAGTCTATCATAGAAATTGTTGCAATCTGCATCGTTGCCCCGCTGTTGACGGGGTTGTATATGATGGGCGTTTTTGTTGCCCGCGGCACTAAAACTTCAGTATTTACCGTATTCCAGTTTTTCCCCTTGATATTCTTGCTGGCGCTAACTCAGCTAGTAAACAGTATTCTTGTTCAACTAGGTATGATGTTGCTTATTATACCCGGCGTTTATTTTTATTTAGCCTCGTCCTTTTCACTTATGTTGGTTGCTGACAGAAAGTTAACGCCAATTAGTGCGATCATCCTGTCGTGTCGCGTATTTAATGCATACTGGGCTCAAATTGCCAGCATATTTGGTGTGTTCTTTTTACTGTTTGTGTCGGTGCCATTAACGCTGGGCTTTTCACTTATTTGGGTATTACCTTTTTATTTTAGTATGATGGGCTTGCTCTATCAGGAACTGATTGGCGAGCAGGGAGTAAGCACGGAAGCATCTGAAAACGATGTGAATGAGTCTAGCTTCGATGCATAAGCGTGAAACCTTTAAAATTGTCCTTATTACGTTAGGCGTATTGGCGGTAATCGTCATTAACGCCATAATTTTTACTGAGGACGAACCGGATATTTTAGATATACCGCAAACGGTTGAAGCTAAAAAGCCAGTGCCTAACTTCTCTGCCTATACAGATGTAAAAGAGAAGAAAGAGGCGTTTTTTAACTATTTACGCCCCGAAATAGAGAAGCAGAATGCGTATCTACTCACGCTTAGACATTACGTACAAACCTTATATAGAAAGGCGTTAGCTAACGAAACGCTCTCTGAAGAAGATATGGCAAGGCTTGAATGGTTAGAAGAGGAATATCGAGTTAAGCCAACGCAGCCGCTAAAATCAAAATTGCTAGCTTTACTACAAAAAATTGATGTTCTACCAGCCGAACTCGTGCTCGTGCAAGCCGCGAATGAGTCAGCTTGGGGCGCCAGCCGGTTCGCAAGAAAGGGCTATAACTTCTTTGGTTTATGGTGTTTCTCTAAGGGGTGTGGTTTTGTTCCTAACCGTCGAAACGATGGGGCATCTCATGAAGTTGCCAAATTCGACAGTTTGTCGCGTGCAACGTACACCTACATGCGAAATTTAAACCGCCACGACGCGTATGCGGATTTAAGAGAGATCCGCAGTCGACTGCGTGCAAACCAAATTCCTATTACTGGTGTTGCGTTAGCTGAAGGGCTAATGAACTATTCTGAGCGAGGAGCCGCTTATGTTGAAGAGCTTCAAACTATGATCCTATTTAACGAGGAGTTTTTATCCGAATGATACGCGCTGCTTTATTTTTTGCTTCATCTCTGTTTATTGGTGTAGGCAGTTCTTCCGTTGCTGCTGAAACGATAGATGTTGAGTACAGCCGTTTCTATAGCCATGTTAAAAAGCTGGATAATGAAGATACCCAAGCACTTCAGTTTGCATTCGGGTTTGTTCGTGTTGGCGAAGGGCGTTTATGTGAAGTTAACGGAGCGTCTATCGTAACCGATAAGAAAACAATGCCCTTAGAAGTGAGTGGTGAAGGGCGATTCACGGTGCCTACTGAAAAGGCCCTGAAACTTGCCAACGCACTGGTTCGCATCGATTTAAACGAACGCGCGAACGTGTGTGATATGTCGGTACAACTTGAAACCAAGCCGGAATATCTTAAGCAGTATTACACAAAAGACGACCTTACGTTTTTGTATGGTCAGTACGAAGCTTTCTTTAATGAAATGGGAAGCTTTTTGTCTTTCATGATGCCTTCGGTAAAGGGCTTGATGATTCAGTTTGATGACAAGAATTTAGATTTCATTACACCACAAGGTGTGCAAATCAATAACGGCGTATTGCATCTAGAACAAGATTGGATCAACGACGCAAAAGGCTTAACACTGCCTCATGCGCCGCTACGTGTTACCGCTATGGCTTCAAGCTAAATGCATATTTGGGATTAGGTAAGAAGCTGATACCTAATTTGCTCTGCTAAACGCGCGATGGTTTCTTCGCCCTTCGCGCATAGCTCTTCGGCTCTGTGGAATTCCATAATACCCACGTCGGTAAGCTGAGGCTCAATAAGAATGTCAGGCGGGTCGCCAGCCAAACGTGAACGTGTGACGCGAGCTTGAAGTATCTCAAGTGAACTGCTCATCACGCTCATAATTCCAGGCGGGTTTCGCTTGTTCACTTTAGCGGGGACTTCGGTCAACTCTTCTTCCACTTTTTCAATCACATCAGAAGCAATGCCTTCTTCAGTCTTAACATTGCCAGCCGAGACGCTGTCTTTTTCATCTTTTTTCTCTAGGGCTTTTTCTTCTTTGTTGTCAGGGGAGAACCATTGGCGTAGTACGTTTTGACTCTTTGTAAAAAAGTCCTCGGTTTTGCGCTGGTTTTCTTCATGATCTTGTCTCAACTTTTCAAGACGAAGTGGTCGAAAATCGGCGTTAAGGTTAACCGCGATTACAAAATCGGCCCCTAATTGGCGACATAAGTTCACCGGTACAGGGTTTACAACGGCACCGTCTACCAACCAACGATCACCATGTGCTACGGGCGCAAAAAGTGCGGGAATAGCGCAGGATGCTTGAATGGTGTCTCCGATAGGACCAGAGTTAAACACTACTTCACGGCCGGTATAAAGGTCGGTAGCCACAGCCGCAAACGGCTTAAGCATGTCTTCATAAGTCGATTCACAAAACTCGCTTGCTAGCTTGTCGAAAACCTTCTGTCCGCTGGCAATGCCGCCGCGTCTAAGTCCTACACCCATAAGAGCAAGTACCTGCCAGTCGCTAAGGGAACAGGCCCACTCTTTCAATCCTTCCAGCTTGCCACTTGCGTAGGCAGCACCAACATAGGCACCAATAGAGCATCCCGCTACAACGTCAATTTTTACGCCGAGTTTTTCTAATGCTTCAATTATGCCAATGTGAGTCCAGCCCCTTGCGGCACCGGCACCTAGCGCAAGTCCAATTTTCATTTACTTAGGTTCCATAATGTTTATTACTTCAATAGTATTATCTTCATCACTGAAGTCCGTACTATTTTCTGTAGTGAAAGAAGGTTCATCGAACCCGATATCACCGTCTTCTACCGGGCCTTCTTGTGTAGCAATAGCTTTAAAATCATAAAGGTTGCTGTCGATTAAGTGTGAAGGCGCTACGTTTTGAAGCGCGCGGAACATCGACTCTATACGACCTGGGAAGCGACGGTTCCAGTCTTGAAGCATAGCCTTTATGTTTTGGCGCTGTAGGTTTTCTTGTGAGCCACAAAGGTTACACGGAATAATCGGAAATTCAGCGGCCTGAGAATATTTCTCGATGTCTTTTTCTGTGCAGTACGCCAATGGACGAATAACGATGTGTTCACCGTTGTCGCTGACTAGCTTTGGCGGCATAGACTTAAGCTTGCCACCATGAAACATATTGAGGAAAAACGTTTCTAGCATGTCGTCGCGGTGATGACCTAATGCAATTTTAGTCGCACCTAACTCTTTTGCCGTGCGGTACAAAATACCACGGCGCAAGCGAGAACAGAGAGAGCATGTTGTCTTTCCCTCTGGAATTTTGTCTTTAACAATAGAGTAGGTGTCTTCTTCTACAATTTTGTAGTCAACGCCAATGCTTTCTAGATATTCAGGCAAGATATGTTCGGGGAAACCAGGCTGCTTTTGGTCAAGATTAACCGCAACGATATCAAAATGAATAGGCGCAATCTTCTTTAAAAACAATAAAATATCTAGCATGGTGTAGCTGTCTTTACCGCCAGATAAACACACCATTACTTTGTCGTTGTTTTCAATCATACCGAAATCGCCAATGGCTTTACCCACATTGCGGCGAAGTCGTTTCTGAAGTTTGTTGAAGTTGTACTTTTGCTTACTTTGCGCAGCATTTAATGGCGACGCGTCAGCACTGTTTGTGCCTAAACTCATAATTAACTAGCTTGGTTTGTGATAAAGCCACCATTATACATTAAAGCGGCTTTTCGAGACCATGCTTGTGAAGTTAAATTTGTTGGTGACATACCGCGTTGGCCGCTAAGTAACGGCAAACACGGGCTATGTAGTACTGATAAAAAGACTACACCGACAACGGCGACACAAATCCATCTGGCTTAATAGCAAGCACATCGCAATTGAGTTCGTCGATCACGTGTTCTGCAGTGTTACCAATTAGGGCCGCTGAAATGCCCACACGGCCAACGGTACCAATAACAACCAGCTCTGCATCCAGTCTTTTTGCCACTTGCGGGATAACTTTTTCCGGAAGGCCTTCTCTTACTACGCATTTGTTTTCAGGAATACCGTACTTTAACGCGTGACTACGCATTTCTTTTAAATGATGATTTTTTACCGCGTCGTGATAGGTATCGGGGTCGAACTCAGGTACTTCTATGGCGATATTAAGTGGTGTAGAAGGGTAACTGTTGACCAAATTTACGCTCCCTTTCAATAAAGAGGCGTAGTCGTTAGCAATGAGGGTGAGCTTATCGTTAAGTGCGGCATGCTCATCGTCTTCACTGCCTACGTTTACTGCAGCAATAATCTCTCCTCCTTCTGGCCAGTCGTGCTCTTTAACGAGCAATACTGGGCGAGGGCATTTACGCATTAAATGCCAGTCGGTGGGGGTGAAAATAACAGAAGCAAGATCGTCGTGCTTTTTGGTTGCCTTTACCACTAAATCTATCTGATTGTTTAGGGTGTAGTAAATGATCGACTCATACGCACGATTATTCCATTCTACAACGATATCAGTTTCAGTGAATCCTTGTTCTCTTAAGTGGGTGGCAAGCCATTTTGCATGCTCCTTTGTAACTGCATCGCGCATTGACTCGCGCTCATCCGGGCTAAGCATGGTCGTCATATCATAAGATAAGTCGTATACCACCATCATTGCGGTAACTGAAGCGCCTGTTTTTGAAGCGAGTTCATAAGCTCGGCTTAGTGCAGGTTGGTTATCGCGCTCGGCATCTACCACGGCCAGAATTCGTTTACACTCAATCATAACGTCCCCCTAACTACGAAACTTAGTAGCGGCTGTCGAAATCGAAGCTTTCTAATACTAACTATAAACGACATTGGGAAAAACGTAAGTTGTTTTAGATCAAGAATTTTACGAGGCGACCATGAGTGAACCTACCTAATTGAATATGGAGCAACCGGCGTGGCGCTGAAAGGGTAGATAGGTGGCTAACACAGGTTACAAAAAAGCGCGCTTAGTGCGCGCCTTATTTAACACTTAAAAAGGACTAACCGCAGACAACGCTAGGGCCGTTAAGCGCCGCTAGTTTGGTGTTTAGCCTATCGAAATCCAAAATAGTAATAAGCTTGCCGTCTACTTTTATGATGTTGTCTTTTTGAAAACGGCTTAACAGACGACTAATCGTTTCAATCGTTAATCCTAAATAGTTTCCAATTTCGTTGCGCGTCATGGTTAAGTGGAATTCTCTATGGGAAAAGCCACGCTCTTCAAAGCGTTGCGACAGGTGTGAGATAAAATACAGTAAGCGCTCTTCTGCGGTACGCTTGTTTAAAAGCATGATCATGTCGTGATCTTGTTTTATTTCAGCGCTCATGAAGCTCATGATCTGGTGGCGCAGCTTTGGAAATTGCACTGACATTTCGTCGAGGGTCTCGTAGGGAAGCTCACACACCATGGCAGTTTCTAACGCAGAAGTATAGCTTTGGTGTTTGTTCTCTCTTAATGCATCGAAACCGATAATATCACCAGGAAAGTGGAAGCCGGTAATCTGTTCTTCACCTTCGGTATTAGTCACAAATGATTTGAATGAACCGGTTCTCACTGCAAATAGAGAACGGAATTTATCACCAGTTTGAATCAGCGTGTCACCTTTATGAAGCGGCTTCTTGCGTTCAATAATATCGTCAAGAGACTCGATTTCTGTTTTGTTTAACGCCACCGGTAAACACAGGTGACTGAAACTACAGTTTTGACAGTGAATAGAAAATTGGCTTCCTTTGCTCATAATGCACGCTCTCTAAAAGAATACCCGACAATAATACACCCATTTTTAAACGATTGCGCCATGAATAAGATAAGCTGCATATATTGCCATTATTACTGCAATAATTTGTCTAAAATGGTTATGTTGAAAACTTCGAACAATATATTGGCTACCAGCGCTTGCAGCGAGCAAGGTGGGTAATGTACCCAAACCGAAGAAGAACATAATAGCAGCGCCTTCTAGCGCGTTACCCGCCGCGAGAGACCAGGTAAGTGTGGAATACACCAAACCGCAAGGAAGCCAACCCCAAATAAAACCATAAGGCAACGCACTTAAAGGGGTCTTAAAGGGCAAAAAGCGTTTTGAAAGCGGCTGGACTTTGGAAAATAGGCCTTTACCCGCATTTTCCAGCACTGTTAAGCCAGTCCACCACTTACCCAAATAACACGCCAGTAGAAGCAACATGATTCCGCTAAGTAGGGAAAGGGCATAGTTGGCAAGAGGTATATAATCTGCTGCAATTTTTCCAAGTGCCCCGGTTATTGCTCCGGCGATGGTGTAGCTCACTATACGTCCCATGTTATAGGCAAGGGTATAGGGTAGTGCTGAAGCGCCTTTAGGCGATACCATCCTTAGCGCAGCGACAATTCCACCGCACATTCCCACACAGTGAACTCCACCGGCTAAGCCGATAAGAAAGGCAGAGAAGTAGTTAATCCCTTCCATGTGGCGCTTGGCTTTTGTCTACTTTACTGTCTTGAAGTTGCTTGCGTTGCTCAGCTAGCTTTTTTTCTTCTGGCGGAAGATCATCGTCAAACAATATGCTATACCCTTGGCGATCTAAATCTTCAAATTGATTGGTTTTCACCGCCCAAAAGAATATCACGATGGCGACGGCAACAATGATGATGGCGATTGGAATTAATACGTAAATAATACTCATGCTATTTGCTCAAAAGTCGCGTTGAGTTTGTGACCACAATGATACTGCTTAACGACATACCAACAACAGCCATCCACGGTGAAAGTAGGCCTGATACGGCGAAAGGTAAGATCAAAACGTTGTAACCTACCGACCAGCCAATATTTTGCCTTATTTTTTGCTTCACTTGGTGCGCAGTTCGAATAAGTTCTGGTACAGAAAGCAGCTGATCGCCAAGCAGTATCACGTCGGCCGCAGTTTTAGCCACGTCTGTGGCATTACCCACTGCAATTGCCACATCAGCGCTGGCAAGAACTGGAGCGTCGTTAATACCGTCACCCATCATCATCACTTTCGCGCCAGATTGCTGCATAGCTTGAACGGCTTCGTACTTTTGCTCAGGTGTTAGGCCACCTTTAGCGGTCGAAATTGGCAATGGTGCGGTAAGCGCATTAACGTTTTGCTGTGTATCACCACTTAAAACGGCGAGAATATGGCTTGCAGCTAATATATCGAGAGTTTCTTGCGTATCTTCTCTCAGTGAATCCTTTACTTCATACGCCGCCATAATACGCCCCTTAACCGTGAGAAACACGTTAGCTGAAGGGAAAGCTTCAATGAGTTTTAGCTGTGATTCGTGAACGCTGAATGCTGCAGATCCCATAGAAAACAACGTGTCATTGATCTCACCGCTGATACCACCTCCTGGCGTAACGGTAAAATTAGTCACTTTGTGTACAGTGCTATCGATAACGTTAGCACTGCCGCTAGAGGCAGAATTCTCGCTAAAGGCTATACCGTCGCTAAAGGCTATACCGTCGCTAAAGGCTTTGGCAATCGGATGTTCAGAGCGTGACTCCAAAGCGCGCGCAATTGATAGCGCACTATTGCTATCCACACCGTCAGCGTACCAGGCATTTGAAATAGTAAATTTGCCTTTTGTGAGCGTGCCGGTTTTGTCTAAAGCGATGGTGTCAATGTCAGTAATTTGTTCTAGCGCATCGGCCCGTTTTAGTAAAATACCTTGTCGGTTTAACTTTGCCATAGCGCAAGTTAACGCTGATGGCGTAGCCAACCCTAGTGCGCAAGGGCAGGTTGCAACCAGCACCGATATGGTGATCCAAAATGCCTCGTCGCTACCCTGATACGCCCAAAAGCCATAGGTTAACGCCGAAATCAGCAATACCGCGGTAACGAAATAGCGAGAAAAATTATCGGCTATCTGCGCTGCTTTAGGTTTACTCGCCATGGCACTTGCTTGCAGCCTTACAATTTGATTTACCAGCGCATTTTTAAGGGTCTGCGTAACCGTAATGGTTAGCGTACCATCTTGACAAACCGTGCCGCCGTATACCGGGCTACTGTTCGACTTACGCACGGGGTTAAATTCACCGGTAAGCATAGATTCGTCAACCGCCGCGTTGCCGTCGGTTACCACCCCATCAATGGGGACTGTTTCACCAGGCTTCACCAGTACTACGTCATCAATTTTTAGCTGCTTAGCCAGACACTCGGTTAGGCTGCCATCTGGATTTAGTTTGGTCGCTGATACGGGCACATACTGCATCATATTGGCAGAGATCTGTGCGGCGCGATGACGACTGCGATGTTCTAAGAATCGGCTAAGTAACAGCAGAAAAATAAACATACAGATGGATTCGAAATACACTTCACCTTGCTCTAATACTGTAGAGCGAATTCCAGCAATGTAAGTACCGAATATGGCGAGCGTAACGGGTACGTCCATATTAACCGTTTTGGCGCTTAGCGCTTTAGCGGCGCCCACATAAAAGGTGCTGCCTGAATACAGCACCACTGGTGTAGTAAGCGTAAGGGCAACCCAATAAAAATATTGGCGGGTCTCTAACTCAATGGCGCCGAACCAATCAAAATAAAGCCCAGTCATCAGCATCATAACCTGCATGGTCATAATGCCTGCTAGGCCAAGCTTTTTTAGAAAGGTCTTCTGTTCGCGTTTATAACTGGCTTCGTGTTCGTCGGGGTGAAATGGTGACCCAACATAACCAATGCGTTTTAGCGTAGATAGAATTTGGCTAAGCTTAATTTGAAACGGTGACCAAGTGACTAAAGCGCGGCGCTCTTGTACATTCACCGCGACTTGCTTTATTCCTTCAACTTTTGACAACTGCTTTTCGATAAGCCAGCCACACGCAGCGCATGTAATACCTTCAAGGGTCAACTGAATCTGTTTGTCCTGACCTTCTTCAAACACGAACTCTTCTTGAAGGGAAGGGTCGTCATAGACTTTTAGCTTATCTAACGTTTCTAAAATACTGTCGTCAGATTTTTGCGCCGGTTCGGTTCTAAACTGGTAATAGTCTTCAAGGCCGTTGTTAACGATCGCTTCAGCTACCGCTAAGCAGCCAGGGCAACACATGTCTCGTTGTTGCCCTAAAATGACAGTAGTAAATTTCCCATTGTCTGGACTCGCTATAGGCAAGCCGCAATGGTAACAGTCGTGCTTCGTCATTATGGATTAAATTTCATTTTGCCAGTGTGGGGCAGATAGACCGTGTTTTGAATTTTCCAGCTATCATCAATCGGCGTCAGCGATATGCGCCATTTACCGTCAAGGTTTTCTTCAATAAAGCCGCGATAAATACCGTTAGCGTCGCGACTCAATAAAACGCTAACATCGCGCTCTTCTAGTGTTACGTGATAGAAACTTAATTTAACCGCGTTACCTTCTTGAGGAATCCCCGAATGAAATTGCAGCGCTATGCTTCCATCTTCAATGGTTAAATCAGTGGTGATATTCATGCGGCGGGCTATGGCTTCTTTGTCCAGACGGGCATTAATTGCTTTTCCTTCTTTGTAGTAGTCGTCTACCACCAAGCTATCTTCGGTAGAAATAGCAAGGTTTAATAACACGCCACCCATGATGAGGGTAATGATAGGAACGGCAATTAAAAACCAGGGCCAGAACTCTTTATACCAGGGTCTATTCATCGAAATCTTTTCTCGTATTTACTTCACTAACAACATATTTATTTTTACTTCCCCAACTACACGTAAAGTCGGCAAATAATGATAAATATAGTGTTGGCGAGACATGTTAAAAGTGTACAAAGAATGTTCGCATGGCACTCTCTATACCGCTGTATTTTCTCATAAAAAAAGCCCCGTAGTAACGAGGCTTTTTAAGATATTTAATGATTTAAATCATTAATCATTTGAAAGGCTGTATACATACGCTGCAACAACGTGAATTTTGTCATCACCCAAGGTTTTCTTGAATGAAGGCATTACACCGTTACGACCGTAAGTAAGCGTTTCTGTTACCGCTCTGTGGCTGCCGCCGTATAGCCAGATATTGTCAGTAAGATTTGGTGCACCAAGTGCTTGGTTACCTTTACCGTCCATACCGTGACAAGCCGCACACGCTGCGAAACGAGCTTTACCTGCTTCTGCAAGCTGAGGGTCCACATCGCGACCGCTTAAACTAAGTACGTAGTTAACCACTTTTTCGATACCGTCTTCACCCATAGCATCTAGCCATGCTGGCATAGCTGCTTTACGACCAAGCGTAAGAGTTTCAACGATTTTCGCACCTGAACCACCGTACAACCAGTCGTTGTCCGTTAGGTTAGGGAAGCCGCCATTTTGACCACGTGCATCAGAACCGTGACACTGAGAGCAATTTTGTAGGAACAAACGCTGACCTACTTTATTTGCTTCTGGGTCTTTAGCCAGTTCTTCAACAGGAACTTGTGCATACGCTTCGAAGATCGGATCGAACTTCTCGGCAGCGAAATCTAGTTCACGGTCATATTCTACTAAGTAGCCTTGCTCTTTAGCGTCTATACGCGCCTGAGCTGACTCTTCTAGCGATTGAATATTTTGGTTAGAGCTCTTCCAACCCAAAATTCCTTCATACGCACCTAGGCCAGGATAAAGCGCCAGGTATAAAAAGCCCCAAACGATGGTCATGTAGAACATAATTGTCCACCAGCGAGGAAGTTGGTTGTTCAACTCCTCAATACCATCAAATTCGTGACCCATTGACTCACCTTCAGCTACGCCAGTCTTGTTAGAAAGGCACCAGCGAAGAAGGAAGTAGCAACCAATGATTAACCCTAGGGTTATCACTGAAATCCAAATTGTCCAAAACATACTCATGAGTTCGAGACTCCTGCTAATCTTCTTTTGATTTTTCTTTTTCTTCGTCTGCAAACACTAGGTTCGCAGCTTCATCGAATTTTTTCTTGTTGCGGCTGCTGAACGCCCACCATACAACACCGATGAAGCTTACAAAGACGATGACAGTAAAAATGCTGCCTACTATTCCCTGGTCCATATTATTTCAAATGTGTGCCAAGAGATTGTAGATAAGCAATAAGGGCCTGCATTTCCGTTTTGCCCTGTACTGCCGCTTTCGCACCCGCGATATCTTCGTCGGTATACGGAACGCCAAATCCACGGAATACTTCCATTTTTTCAGCTGTTAACTCGCCATTAAGCGTGTTTTCCGCAAGCCAAGGGAAACCTGGCATATTCGACTCTGGTACCACGTTACGAGGATTAAGCAGGTGAACTCGGTGCCATTCGTCGCTGTAACGACCACCAACACGTGCTAGGTCAGGACCAGTACGCTTAGAACCCCAAAGGAAAGGGTGCTCCCATACTGATTCGCCAGCAACGCTGTAGTGACCATAACGCTCTGTTTCAGCGCGGAATGGACGGATCATCTGGCTGTGACAACCTACACAACCTTCACGGATGTAGATATCACGGCCTTCAAGCTCAAGCGCGGTATATGGACGTAAGCCTGTTACTGGTTCCATGGTTTGCTGTTGAAACATCAACGGCGTTATTTGAACCATGGCACCGAAGCTGATAGCGATAAGGATTAATACCGTTAACAGACCGACGTTCTTTTCAATTAACTCATGTGCGTTTTTCATTATTCGTCTCCTTTACTACGCCGGCTGAGTCGCTGGGTCTGCAGCGATACTGCCTTTAGGTGCACGAACGGTTTTCCATGTGTTGTATGCCATAACAAGCATACCTGCTACCACGAAACAACCACCAATGAAACGAACCACATAGAAAGGCTTAGACGCTTCTAATGACTCAACAAAGCTATAGGTTAACGTACCGTCAGCATTTACTGCACGCCACATTAGACCCTGTAGTACACCAGACATCCACATTGCTACGATGTATAGAACAACACCGATAGTTGCAAACCAGAAGTGTACGTTAACTAGCTTGGTGCTATACATAGCGCGCTGACCGAATAGCACTGGAATTAAGTGGTAAATTGAACCAATTGAAACCATTGCAACCCAACCTAGAGCACCAGAGTGTACGTGACCAATTGTCCAGTCAGTGTAGTGAGACAGTGCATTAACGGTCTTGATTGCCATCATTGGGCCTTCGAAGGTAGACATACCGTAGAAAGACAATGAAACAATAAGGAAACGCAATACTGGGTCGGTGCGAAGTTTATGCCACGCGCCAGATAGCGTCATAATACCGTTAATCATACCACCCCAAGATGGAACGAATAGGATAATAGACATCACCATACCTAGTGACTGAGTCCAGTCTGGTAGGGCAGTGTAGTGAAGGTGGTGAGGACCAGCCCAGATATACAGAGAGATAAGTGCCCAGAAGTGAACAATTGAAAGTCTGTATGAATAAACCGGGCGACCAGCTTGCTTAGGTACGAAGTAGTACATCATACCAAGGAAGCCCGCAGTCAGGAAAAAGCCTACCGCGTTATGGCCGTACCACCACTGCATCATAGCGTCTACTGCGCCTGCATACAGTGAATACGATTTAGTGAAAGATACCGGAATAGCCATGCTGTTACCAATATGAAGAATTGCAACAGTTAACATGAACGCGCCTAAGAACCAGTTTGCAACATAAATGTGCGAAACTTTACGGATTACTAGGGTTCCGAAGAAGTTAATGATATAAGCGACCCAAACCAGTGCCAAAAGGATATCAATTGGCCATTCTAGTTCAGCGTATTCTTTTGAGCTGGTCAAACCCATAGGCAGGGTGATAACAGCTAAAACGATAACGGCTTGCCAACCCCAAAAGGTAAATGCGGCAAGTTTGTCACTGAACAGTCTTACCTGGCAGGTACGCTGAACGATGTAGTACGACGTTGCAAATAGCGCACAGCCGCCGAAGGCAAAAATAACGGCGTTAGTGTGCAACGGACGCAAACGTGAGAATGTTAGCCATGGTGTGTCAAAGTTAAGCATAGGTGCAAATAACTGCGCGGCAATAAATACCCCTAGGCCCATACCAATGATACCCCAGACTATGGTCATGATGGTAAATTGCCTAACTACTTTATAATTGTAGTCAGGTTGTGCTTGGCTTATTTCACTCATTTTAATGAATCTTCCACTTCAAATGAACTATGGTCTCCAACTGCCGGAATAGTACGGTCGAGACGTGTATCAGCTAAGGAATAACGCTTCACACCGAGCTCGGAAAGAGTAATAATTATTGTCTCCAAGCCAGTTGGTACGCGGATGATAAGGTTTTTAATTACAAAAAGATACCATAAACTACCTAAGCTTGATCTCCGTCAATGAAGAAATACACAAAATTTAAGAAATGCTAAATAACGATAACAATAAACGATCAAAATTTTTACATTCCCAGCTTCCATTAGTGGCTATTATTGTTGTAGCCGTGTGTGTATACCTTGCACATAAATTCCAGTCATCGGTGTTAAAAGACACGAGCGTAGTTAATGGAATAGGAAACAGCTGCAACTTTGTCAATGAAACTTGCGAATTCTTAATTGATGACAGGTTAGCAATTGCCACTTTTTCAGCCATGCCTGAAGCCGAAGAGTCAGTAACGGTTAAGCTCTTAGTTCCTGAGGGAGAGGAAATAGAGAGCGCATGGATTGAAGGGTTAAACATGTATATGGGCAAAATTCCCGTGCTGTTAGATAACGACGGGGAAGGAAAATGGTCAGGTTGGTTTATGTTAGGTAGCTGTAGTGAGCCAGTTATGAAATGGCAGCTACGTCTAAATATTAAAGATAAAGAAAGCCCCAGCTATTTGTATTTTGTTACACAGCAGTAACTGTATTAAAAGCAATAAGACTCTCCCTAAAGAAAGGGGAGTAAACAAGCAAAAAAAGGCCGCTCTTTATTTAAAGAGCGGCTTTTCATTAATTACCTGTAAATTGTAGCGTGAACGCTATTTCTTACATTTGAGACTGAAGGTAGTTTTGAATACCTAGTCGCTTAATAAGGCCAAGCTGCTGCTCTAGCCAGTGTGCGTGATCCATCTCTGTATCGTCTAATAGTACAATTAGCATGTCACGAGTTACGTAGTCTTTCTCGGTTTCACAAAGCGCAATGACTTCACGTAACTTTGCATCAACTTCATATTCAACACGTAAATCGCTTTCTAGCATCTCAGGTACATCTTTACCCACTTTGAAGCCTGTGCGCTTCGTCATGTCAGGCGTACCTTCTAAAAACAGCATGCGTTCAATTAACTTAGTTGCATGTCCACGCTCGTCATCAAATTCATGATCGATGCGTTCGTAAAGCTTATTCAACCCCCAATCAAGATACATCTGAGAGTGAATGAAATACTGATCCATGGCGGCCAACTCATAAGAGAGTAGTTCGTTTAAGCCATTGATGATTGCTTGGTTACCTTTCATTAGTCATCTCCCATTACTTGCGCTTGTAGGTAGTTTTCTATACCCATAGCATCAATTTGGTATTCTTGCGTTTCAATCCAGTCTAGGTGCTCTTCTTCGTATTCAAGAAGGTCTTCAAGCAAATCACGAGAAACATAATCCTGCTTTTCTTCACATAGCGCGATAGCTTCACGAAGTAGTGGAAGCTGTTCCTTTTGAAAACGCGCATCACATGACAGCATTTCAACGGTATCTTCACCGATATAAAGCTTGCCTAACGCTTGAAGATTAGGAAGGCCCTCAAGGAATAAGATGCGCTCGATAAGATCATCCGCTTGCTTCATGTCCTTGATAGACTTTTTATAATTCTTTTCGTTAAGTTCAGAAAAACCCCAGTTTTTGAACATACGAGCGTGCAGAAAGTATTGATTTATCGAAGTAAGTTCACTTGTCAGTACTTCGTTCAATTTTGCAACAACTTGTTTATCACCTTGCATTGTGTAAACCCTATTAACGTATTTGCGTGAAGTTTAGTCTAAATTTGACTGCATGTCAAAAAAGTCTTTGTAAAACAGTTGTTTACAAACGATAACGTTTCTCAATTCATCCATTGTTCGCATTTAGAACAGCATTACTGTTGTGCATGCGCATAAGCAAGACTTTCTTCAGCAAAACCAAGCCCTGCTTCGGTAAAGAAGTTGAAGACTTTATCTACATCGTTTTCTAATAGATGTGATACTTCATCCTCATATCGTGCAATGGCTGCAACTTTTCCAACATAGCCCGCGTTTTTAAGCTGACGTGTGATGTTTATTGAGTCCTGGATAGAAGGCAGAGCAAGCAAAACAAGCTGAATTTGTTTGATATCTAAATTATCCCACAAATCGACGTCTTCACCGTCGCCGCATATTACGTTTAAGCCTTCGTCTGATAACTCTTTTACTTTTACTCGGTCGGCGTCCATTCCCCATACGCTCACATCACTTAATTTAGATAACGCATTGAAGGCACCGCGACCAACTCGTCCCATCCCCAACACTAAAAATTCCGCGTTGTGGAGAGTAGGATAAATGTCTTCTTTTAAGCGCTCGTTTTTCTCAAAACGTTTAATGGTGTGTTTATGATTGTGATATTGAGAATGAGAATTGCGATAGAGCACGCTGGTAATAACGAATGAAATAGATACGGCTAAAGCAATCACCACTAACCAAGAGTTTGCCAATAAATCTAATGAAACGGCTAGTGCGCCAACAATAAGCCCAAATTCACTGTAATTTGAAAGCACCAAGCTGCTCAAGTAAGCCGTGCGACCGCGAAGGCGAAGTGACGTAAATAAGCCGAAAAAGAGTGCTGCTTTTAACGGTATAAATAAGCAGAACACGATAGCTAGGACAATCATACTAAGATCGGGAAGGGCGGTAAGACCGATAGTAAGGAAGAAGCCGATTAAGAAGAGATCCTTAAAACTAAGCAGCGACTTCGCTAGCTCCGAAGCCTTTTCATGTTGCGCTAACATGATTCCAAAGATTAGTGCCCCAAGATCGCCTTTAATGTTAACCAGCTCAAACAAGTGATAGCCACCTAAGGCGAGGATAAAGCCAGTAAGCGGAAGCAGTTCACCGTGGCCCGACTTATTAATCATTTTGTTTATGATTGGCATTGCTGGGAATAAGGCCAACAACGCTAGCGCCCACACAGAGGGGAGCTTTCCAGTTGCTGCAACAAGGAAGATAACAGCAAAAACGTCTTGCATGACCAAAATGCCAATGGCAAGGCGGCCGTGGCGGGTTTTACTTTCGCCACTTTCTTCTAATACTTTAACCACGCACACTGTGCTACTGAAACTAAGGGCAAAAGCGATAAGCGCAGCACTTTTCCATGTAAGCCCATCAACGAAATTTGCAGCAACCGCACCAATCGCATAGACGCAACAGGTAATAACGCCCACCCATACTAAGGTATGTGAAACGCTTCCCGCCCAAACTTCTCGTCGACTCAAATCGCGGATGTTGAGTTTCAGACCGATGGTGAAGAGCATAATGGTGATGCCCAAGTTGGCTATTTGGGTTAAATCTTCAGTGAGCGTGTAGCCTGCAAAATTTAATAAAAAGCCAGCTACCAAGTAGCCAACTAAAGGAGGAATGCCAATAAGTTTAACCGTTAAGCCGCAAACAAATGCGAAAAGAAGAAATGCATACTCCATGAATTACCTTTCAGAAAATGTTGAACGTAAAATCCGTTACCTTTGTATAGGTCACATCATCTATTAACCAGTGATAGCTACAAATCGCTCTCTCAACTCGCTAATTGAAAGGTTTTAGACTAGCATGCAATGGCTTGTTTTCGCAGCTAAAAAAGCATTGTAATTGCATATTTTGGTAACGCGTAACCCAATTGAGCTAAAAGCCGGCTCAGTATATTTAACCCCTAAATCAGTCATTTACCGCTAAAGTAAATCTAGTTCCCGATTTCAGGTGTATTGAACAGGGTTGTAGGCATATTATTTTGTTTTGATATGACCAAAAATAAAGAAGGACTTTGAATGCGTTTAACAATTCTAACTGTGCTAACCCTGCTGGTCGCTTTCAATGTGGTGATTGGCGTATTGTGGGCGCCCGTGTGGTGGTTTTTACTTTTATCAGTCACGCTACTCATTTTTGGTCTATATGATGCCTTCCAAACAAAACATGCCATTTTAAAGAACTTTCCATTAATTGGCAGGGTACGATGGACTGTCGAGGGACTAAGGCCTTACATCCAGCAATACATCATAGAAACCGATACTGGCGGAGCACCTATTTCCCGCATGTTTCGTTCGATTGTTTATCAACGTGCGAAAAACAGTAGAGAAACTGTTCCCTTCGGTACTCAGCTAGATACGTATAAAGATGGCTATGAGTGGATTGGCCATTCTTTATCTGCTCGCGAAGTGGAAGACATGGATGAAGATCCCCGAGTGACGGTAGGTGGCCCTCATTGCAAAAAGCCGTATCGTGCAAGCATACTTAACATAAGCGCAATGAGCTTTGGAAGCTTGTCAAAAAATGCCATTTTGGCGCTAAATAAAGGTGCTGCAAAAGGCGGGTTTTACCATAACACAGGTGAGGGTGGTCTAACCCCATATCACCTCGAAAATGGTGGCGATATCGTTTGGCAAATTGGTACGGGATACTTTGGTTGTAGAAGTAAAGATGGCGGTTTCGATCCTGTTCTTTTTGAAGAAAAAGCCAAACTCGACAATGTAAAAATGATAGAAATAAAGCTAAGCCAGGGCGCTAAGCCTGGACATGGTGGTATTTTACCTGCGTATAAAAATACCCCTGAAATAGCTAAAATAAGAGGGGTTGAGCCTGGAACTCAAGTTGATTCTCCCCCTAGACATAAAGCGTTTGCAACGCCTTTAGAAATGGTTGATTTTATTAGTCAGTTACGCAAGTTAAGTGGATATAAACCAGTGGGTATTAAGCTGGCGCTGGGTAGAAAAAGTGAGTTTATTGCCATGTGCAAAGCCATGGTAGAGAAGGACGTAACGCCAGATTTTATAACGGTAGACGGGGGCGAAGGAGGTACCGGCGCCGCACCCCTTGAGTACACAAACTCTATAGGATTTCCTCTGCGTGAAGCCTTGGCGTTTGTTGACGATTGTCTCACTGGTTTTGGTATTCGCGACAAAATTAAAATCATTGCTTCTGGAAAAATCATTACCGCTTTTCAGTTAGCGAAAAATCTAAGTTTAGGCGCCGATCTATGTAACAGTGCCAGAGGAATGATGTTGGCACTTGGATGTGTTCAGTCGCTGTCATGCAATACGAATAAATGTCCGACCGGTGTAGCAACGCAAGACCCCAAGCTTGCCAAGGGCTTAAACGTTGAAGACAAGTACGAGCGCGTGTACCGCTTTCACAAAAAAACTATTCATGCGCTGATGGATATCTTGTCTTCTACAGGACATGTGAGAACTAGCGAACTAAATCGTACCCATATATTTAGGCGAGTAGATCAGTGTAATATTGCGCGTTACGACGAAATTTTCCCGTTAGTTAAAACAGGAAGTTTCTTAACCGACGACGTTCCCGATAGATTTAAATTACACTTAAAAGAAGCAAATTCTGAAAGCTTTATGCCTTGTAGTTTATTGGCAGAAATAGAGCAAGAAACGAAAGCGGTATCTTAAAAAAACTAAGCCATGACTCCTAATCAAATACCGATTGTGGAGTCACGCTTAACGATTTTTAATGCCTAAAACTGCGAGTTAATCTTTAGATTGCTCGCTTGGAATACGCAGTTGATAGAGGCGGTAATCACTAGTCCTGTAGGGTGTTACTTTATATTTAGGCTGAAGATACGCCACTAAATCTATTAGTTCGGAAACGGTTAGCTCGTCGTTTACAACTCGCATTAATGACACACCGTCTTCGCTGGTGAAACTGGCAGGCTGTCGAGGAGTAAGTTTGTGTGATGGGTTAATAATACTTGTCACCAACTCTGCATAAGTTTTAATTCTTCCACTGCTGCCTCCCAACGGAATAGGCTTCGCGACTAGGTATTGCGCATTGTCGGACTCTTTTTCCCCGGCAATTCTGTGACAGTCTTGGCACTGATACTTTTTAAATACCAAATAGCCTTTTTCCATATTACCTTCGGGCAAGCTAAAGCCGCGAGGTGACTGCGCGCCCTGGTCACAGGCGAAAAGGAGAAGCGTTGCTATAACAACTATTGCCGTTTTCATACTCATTTCCCTCTTTCTTTTACGGTAAAGATGCGTAACGTTCGCTAGAACTAATGTGTATACACTGATTATGAATGAGGCTGCAGACTAATCATTGACCTAGCTCAAAGAATAATTATTTGTATAGCACTACTATTTAATGGAATTAGTTAACGGTATGGTAGAAAAGCACTGCTACCTAACAAAAATTGAGGACAGCCACAATGCAAGGTTACGAGACAATTTTAGTACCTATAGATATTTATTCTGACTACGAATTAGTGGTGGAGAAAGCCATTGCAATAGCGGGCAATAGTCACAAAATTCACCTCCTGTATGTTGCTTATCCACAAACCAATGTAGAGCCTTACGGACTATTTTTAGAACGGGATTTTTCAGAGGAAGTAAGAGAGCAGGCATTAAGGCAATTAAAAGACGTTGCCGCAAAACATGATATACCTTACAGCCACATCAATGTAGAGATAGGTTCTCCTGCTGATGAGATTCACCATATGGCCGAAAAGATTAATGCAGATCTCATTGTTGTCGGCACCCATGGCCAGAGCGGTCTTCGTTTGTTACTTGGGTCAACGGCCAATGCAGTACTACATGGTGTTAAAACAGACGTGCTAGCTGTGAAAGTATAAATTAATGCGGCGATTAGCGTCGAAAATGCTTTAAATATCCATGATAAATACCTTCGCCGTCATGTAGATGTAATGAAGGTCAGTTACGTTTTGAAAGGCTGTAACTAATCTTAAAATTACTTATCATGATAACGAAACGGACAGGTATTTTACGCGTACTCTATGCCACTTACTATTCACTTAAGGGGCTTCGTGCAGCCTTTTTAAGTGAAGCTGCGGTCAGACAAGAAGTTTTCGCAATATTGATAATGACACCTGTAGCGTTTTTCTTCGACGTTACGCATGTAGAACGTATATTGCTGGTGATATCTTTACTCATTGTGCTTATCACTGAGCTACTCAACACCGCTATTGAGAAACTCTGTGATCATGTCAGTACAGACATCCATTTATTAATAGGCCGTGCTAAAGATATCGGCTCGGCAGCCGTGTTCGTTAGCCTAATAATAGCCGGCTTTACGTGGATTAGCATTCTTTGGTAGTGCACTTTGCGATTTATAGGCAGAAAGAAAGCCCTAATTTATAGGGCTTTGATTTTCTGGTCACAACATTCTGATACTAAGGTTCTAATTGTACTATCTAAGTTTTTAATGTGCGAATAATGCAATGAAGTCTCACCACCGTTATTGATATCTTTTATCGTAAAAACAACATCATCGCCTCGTGAAGTTACGCAGATTCTCACGTAATCATCAGATTGAGCTAATGGCACGAGGAGATATAACGGCTCATTGTTTGAGTTTAAATAATCTAGTGCTGCTTCTTGTGACTTGAAAGGGTCTTGCTTCTCGGGTTGGACATTCCATGACGACGAGGGAACCACCATTTCCGCAAGTAATTTTCCATGCTTTGTATCAATACCGCTACTCATATATCACTCCTTTTACCTGATTGTTTGCCAACTTAGAAAACCTATTCATAAATATAGGCGTAAGGCAAATTTACCTTTTGATACGAGGGTAATACAGTTTCAGATTGGTTAAAGAATGAAGAGAGTAGGTGAGTTAGACATTGTTATTGATGTGGTTGATTACGCGTAACCTTAACCCCCCTAAATCGCTGTATTTACGAGCTTTATCTTTTCCGTTTTGCCGACAATTTTGCCATTCCACCACGCTTTACGTTAGCCTGTTTTGTATAATGCCCAGGCATTTCCGGTGATTGCCAACCTCCAGCCAGTTGAAGCTCGGGTAAAGATGCACCATCTTCGGCTAGAGAAACTGCACCACCAACACGACCGCTATGAGGGGTAATGTTTTCGCTAATACCTGCGCGTTGAGCAATGCGTTGCCAAATCCGATAGACACTCGAATAGTTAAGTACATTTGCCTTATGGCTGGGAATGTTCTCATCAAATGGCAGAAGTGCTGTTTTATGGTTTGTTAGTCGTCTAAACAAAACGCCTTTGTGCAGGCCGCGTAAATCTGAAGAAAGGCGCGTTGCTTTAGTTTTTGGGTCAAGATTAGCTTCGTTAATATACTCTTGAACCATTGATATAGTGCTGGAAGAAATATAGCGATATTGACCTTGGCCAGACTGGTCGTTTTTCGAAGAAACAACCAACAGCGTGTTGTTACGCGCAGATATATCCTCGATGCAAACTCGAACTAATTCATCAGCGCGAAGCAATGCATCAAACATCAGGTTAATGATTGCAAGGTCGCGGAGCTCTAATAAAGAATCAGGAATAATTGCATTGTTTATTTGTTCAAGCATATCTATGGTAAGCGGAACCGCTTGTTTGTGAGACAAGCGAAACTTTCTATTTTCTATAAGCGATAAACGGATGAAATCTCTTAGATACGCAGATCTAATAATTGGGTTTGGCAATTTAGCCACGCCTAAAAATTTACTAAGGGCAGATAACCGACGCTTAATGGTTCTATAGGCTAGGGGAGAACGACACAACGCTTCGACATATTGTTTAATGCAGTGCTCATTGTGTTCGAAGTCGTTTTTAAAGCCACTTAATCCAGCTTGGTTACAAAAAATTGCGAACTCATTGTAGTCACTAATGTATGCCCGTTGTGTGTTGTATGGAAGTTTGGTGAAAATATCTTGATAATAGCTTTCAACGTTTTTATCAGAAGATGAACATTGACTTGTTGTTAGGTCGTCAGAACCTGACGTGTGCTGCTTACCAAGAGAGTACTCGATACCAAAAGCTGGAACCGTCGCGCTACTTGAGTCTTGTGGCTTTGAGCTGCTATCACTGTTGCTGTTAACTAATTGAGTTGTGAGCAAGTATGAGCTAGTAGTTTTTGAGGGCATTGAGCAACCTGGTGAAGACATTAATGTGACTATTATGCTAGATTTAACAGAACTTGATAACTTATTGATATATAACATTATTCACGCATGATAACTGTAATTATCATGCGTGAAGCTACGCACTAATCCATTCATCATTTCACTAACCGCTTTGCTGTTATAATCTCAAGTACAGTGCTACTCTACCATATATACTGTATATATAAACAGTTTGGGTGCTTCAATGCCTTCGATTGTTGGCCTATCTCGTAATTATTCCAAACCATATCGCTAGATAAGGCTTGTGGCCTGCTGAGAGAGTACGTTTTTTGTGCAATTTAAATCGTGCGCTACGTGAAATCTGCAAGGTAATAACCCGAATGCGCACTCAGATTTCACGTAGCGACGCCTGAAAAATAAGCTGAAAAGTGATGAAAAAACACCCTAAGAGCTTATTTATTAAAGAAGTACTTCACATGATTTACTTCCAACATGTTTGCTGGCTAATCGCATATTTTTCAAAACCAAACGAGTTAAAGGTAAAAGTAAGCGTTAGGAAAGTGGAATAGGCGATAACCTAGTAGTTATTACCTTTGCATTTTATACGCTTTTCATAGAGCCTCTATCTAATGGCGACTACGGTACGTCGATAATAAGACGTCGATACGGTACGTTGCAGAATAAACGACGTCAACGCAGATATGAATTCAATAAACATCGCGTCGATTATGTTTTAATTCTACGTGCTATCCACGCCACCCAACTTTAAAACAGCGAACGGCCTTCATGCTCAAAGTTTAATTTAATAAGAAGTATAAATAATTGATGATGTTTAAAATAAAGAGCAATTAATAAATAGGATTTAGCGGCCGTAAATATTACATTTAACGCTAAATGTTAGAAAAACCTTAACCTTACAGCTAGTCGTCTTATCTTAGAAATAATTAGTTTCCTTTATTTAACTCATCAGCGTTAAGCCTTTGGTTATTTGAGCTAGTAATTAATATTACAAGCTGTGCGTTCATTATTTAAAGCAAAGAAGACTAAAGCCCGATAAATGTTTTTAGGAACCTGATTAGGACTATTATTTATCTGTGTTAGTTGTCATTAAACCTTACGAATACCTAAATATTACGAGAAGGATAGCGTAAAGCTCCTTGCAAGGCTCCATCTGGCTCATTGACTATCAACTTTGATACTCTATTTAACATAATATACATTATGCGTAATTAGCTGTATGGAAGATTAGAACGTTGATGTCGCTCTATTTGGTTGGTTTGTTGACTGTGATTACTTACAGACCTTTATGCGCGGCAGCTGTTTTAGTGCTTCGGCCTTACCGCAATTGCTTCAATTGTGTCAGCAGTTTTTATTGAAAGTTGCTATGAACTTTGGATTTAGACATGGAATTTATAAATCGTGCGCTACGTGAAATCTGTAGCACTACACCTCGCAAAATGTATTTTTATTCACGTAGCGTCATGTTAGTTTTTTGATTAATTATGGGTATAACTAACAAACAGAAAGACGCAGTCTTTGTATTTTTATACTAGGCTTTAATTTATTAAATGTGGATTTTTAGCTATTTAGAATGTTGCTGTGTCTATTTGAGTTGTAGTTAATCAGATTTAATCTGATTAACTACAAAAAGAAACTCGATCGATCATTTACGTAGATTACATGGTTTGTGGTATGCAGAGATTATATAGACTGGCTAGCTGTTTACATTAAGCATTTTTAGCAGTGATTTTGACAGTAATAACTTACACGTTTAGTTATCATTATAAACGCGCTCAATTCGCTTAATATCGTCTTCGTAATCCAATGCCAACTTTGCACGTTCGTAACTTTGCTTCGCTAACTTAGACGCCGCCTCAACAAAATCTCTTTCTATTCTTGTACCTCCATCTTTAAAGCACGCTTTAATTGTTTTTAGTGACTTTTGTATTCGGATAGCAACTTCAATATTAGCAGCACCATCACGGGCAATGCTGGTGTACGCATCGTCAAAAAGATCATTCACATTTAACGCAGGCAATGAAATGCGGTCATATTTAAACTCCTCATGCTGAGTGCTATCGTTTTGTGAGTTTTCGGTTTCAGTTTCGGATTTGGGCTTGTGCCACAACAACATAAGGCGTGTAATGCTGCTAATGGTATTTATTGCAGTACCATGGTCATTAACCGATGGCGATAATGCACGAGATGCAATTTCGGCTAGTACGATAAAGCCAAAGCGAGGATCAGCCTCAAAGGACCTGGCTTCACCTATAGTAAATGCGTCAACAATTTCATCTGATACTACCTTTTTATTCGAATATGCTATGGCACGCTCTGGTGAGACAAACTCACCGGGTAACATGGCAACATTGATACAACCGTCGTTTTTATCAGCCCAGTGTTGCAGTTTGGCAATGTCTATAAGCTGAATATAGCCCACTTGTTTAGTATAAATGGCATGCGTCCCCTGCTCTTTTATTTGCTCTTGCGGTACTGCGCCTAAGCACGGCATATCTATTCTATTTTTAATTGCGCGTGTCGTGGCGTGCTCCACTTTTAATAACGTTGACCCCACGCGCCCTAATCGTGCAACGCTGTCTACCCACCGGATAAAGGTTAAAATAACTATCGAAAAAGCCAGACAGGTTAGACAAAATAAAATGAAAAGCCCGGCTTCATCGAAAAAAGCTTGAGTCATTGCAGTAAGCGCTACAGCACTATAGATAAATGCGCCTATGAAAACTGACAGTGCATTTTGTGATACATCATCGGATATTATAAGGCTTAGAGAACGCGGCGTTGACGACTGACTGGCCGAAGCATAAGCATTAACCATGGTACCTGCAGAAAACGTGGCGATCACCATCATGCTAGATGCCATAATTGAAAGCAGTGTTTCAACTGATTCGGGTTTTATTTCAGGAATATGCTCAGCCAATGAAGTCCCGTCTGCTACTTTAGCGACGAATACAGCAAAGATTGAGAGCAAACAAAAGCCAAGAGGTTTTACCCATAGCTTTTCTTTTACACTGTATAAAAGGAAACGCAGTCTATCTACGGTAATCGGTGCTTCCACATTCTTCTCTTTTTATTAACTTTATTTCACTTAATACGAGGTACGGCCACGATTCGTGATAAATCGACCAAAAAATAGTTTAACCATATGAAATATATTGAATATCTCAACGAACTAACAGCAGACTTTGCGCTATTGATACACTGTTTGTTATATTCGTACTTTCAACTTAGAATTTTACTACCCACTTCAGTACCGACAATACGGTTAAATTATGTATGTAATTGGTCAACTTGCCAAATTGGCAAGCGTAAACGTTGAGACCGTTAGATATTATGAACGGTGCGGCTTAATTGAACAGCCCCAAAAACCCGTTAAAGGTTATCGTCGTTATCCTGAGACGACTTTGAATCGCATTCGGTTTATCAAACGTGCTCAAGAGTTACGGTTTTCCTTGGATGAGATCGCTAACTTGCTGATGCTGGAAGAGACTTCTTGCCAAGAAGTACAAAGTATAGCAAACCACAAACTTGCCAGTGTTCGTGCAAAAATGGCTGATCTACGCCGCTTAGAAACCAGTCTTAATGATTTACTGAAACAATGTGCAAGCAACACTGAACAGGCACATTGCCCGATTATTACTTCCCTTCTCCCAGAAAACAACTAATAACAATCGCTAAACCCCTTGACTCCGTACTTGGATACGGAGTTTATACTGTTTTCTATCAGAACATTTGAAGTGGAGTAAGCCATGGCAAAAAACGATACCAGTTTACCGCTAGTTGGTGGTATTGCTGCTGCTATTGGTGCTGGGCTTTGTTGTGCTGGGCCCTTAGTCTTGTTACTACTAGGCGTTAGTGGTTCTTGGATTGGCAATCTGACCGTATTGGAGCCATACCGCCCTATTTTTATCTTGCTGGTACTGGTTTTATTTAGTTTTGCCGGTTGGAAAGTTTATCGACCTATAGAAGAGTGTGAGCCTGGAACCGCTTGTGCAATGCCACAAGTACGTAAGCGCCGGCAGATCATTTTCTGGGTAACCGCCTTCATTGCATTAATATTAGTCACTAGCAATTACTGGATTATCTGGTTTGCTTAATTATATCGTTGAGAAATAACCCTTGGAGAAGAAGATGAAAAAAATTGCACTATTATCCCTACTATCAATACTTAGCTTGGGTGCGTTTGCCAAGCAGCAAACAGTCATGCTTGAAGTTCCCACGATGACCTGCGTAACTTGTCCGATTACGGTGGAAAAAGCATTGCAACAGGTTGAGGGAGTTACCAAAGCTGAAGTGACCTTCGAAGATAAGTTAGCCGTGGTCACTTTTGATGATGAAAAAACTACGGTGGAAAAGCTGACCGAGGCCACAAAAAATGCCGGCTATCCATCTGTGGTAAAGCAATAAAGGACGAATACTAATGAAGAACCTGCTGAGTCTTTTTACCCGCATTGGCGACAAAGCCAGCTCATTAGGTGCCGTGGTGTCTGCCATGGGTTGTGCCATGTGCTTTCCGGCCATCGCCAGCTTGGGGGCAGCCATCGGGCAGGGTTCCTCAGTCAGTGGTAGTGGTTCTTTATCAATACACTCTTGCCTATATTGGCTTGGGTTAGCCTAATAGTTAACGGACTTGGCTGGATTGGTCACAAGCAGTGGCATCGTAACCTGCTTGGTATGCTAGGGCCTATTCTGTTGTTGCTATCACTTTATCCGTTCTTTCAATATGCCTGGAGCACTTATGTGACGTACTCAGCCTTGGCACTGATGGTAGCGGTATCAATCTGGGATATTTTTTCGCCAGCGAATAAACGCTGTGACAATGAAAGTTGTGTGCTTCCTGCCGACAACACTCACTCAAATCCATAAGGAGGTCTTTATGCGTAAATTCTCCATCTCTGGAATGACTTGTGAAAGATGCCCTCAGCAGATCGAAGATGCCTTGATCGTCATGCCTGGCGTCAGAAATGCCACCGTTTTTTATACGAAATCCAGTGCAGTCGTCGAAGCAGAATCTGATGTCAATGAACAGACGCTAATCAATACCATCAAAGCTCTTGGCTACACGGCTCAACCTGTCGCGTTAGATGGCTGCGATAGTGAAGATGTGACTGACAAAAAGTCGCTGCATGTCGCTATCATCGGTACTGGCTCGGCTGCTTTTGCTTGTGCTATCAAGGCAGTGGAAAATGGAGCACAAGTCACACTCGTTGAAGCTGGAGATGTGATCGGAGGTTGTTGTGTTAATGTCGGTTGTGTACCTTCGAAAATTCTGCTCCGGGCTGCCCAGCTGGCTGAACAGCAGCGTAACAATCCTTTCGACGGTCTAGAAAATCATGAACCTTCTTTGGATCGTAGCTTGTTAGCGAAACAACAAACTGCACGCGTGGAAGAGTTACGTGCCGCCAAATATCAGCATATTCTGGATACCAATCCAGCATTGTCATTGGTACAAGGTTATGCATCTTTTAAAGATACTCATACCTTAACTATTCGCAACAAAGATGGTTACGAGCAAGAGCTGGTTGCAGATCGCTTTTTGATTGCCAGCGGCAGTCAGCCATCTATTCCTCCTATTCCAGGCCTGGTTGATACCCCTTATTGGACTTCGACGGAAGCTTTATTCGAAACTGAGCTACCTGAGCACTTGTTAGTGATAGGCTCTTCAGTTGTGGCTGTCGAACTTGCTCAAGCTTATCGTCGGCTGGGTGCAGAGGTCACTATCTTGGCTCGCAGTACTTTATTGCTCCGTGAAGACCCACTGTTGGGAGAAGGCTTAACCGTAGCTTTTGAACAGGAAGGCATTCGCGTACTGGAACATACCCAAGCCAGTCAGGTGTCTTATGAAGATAATAAGTTTATCCTTGATACCGAGCAAGGAGAAATTCGTGGCGATAAATTGCTGGTCGCCACCGGCCGTGCACCTAATACCGGTAAGCTTAATCTTGCCGCTGCCGGTGTAGAAAAAGAGGCCAATGGAGCGGTCACTGTAGGTGATCAGATGCGCACATCACAGTCACATATTTACGCAGCAGGTGATTGTAGTAACATGCCGCAACTGGTTTATGTCGCGGCAGCGGCAGGCAGTCGTGCAGGGATTAACATGACAGGGGGTGAAGCTCGGTTGAATCTATCCGCGATGCCAGCCGTGATCTTTACCGAACCGCAGGTAGCAACGGTAGGGTTGTCAGAACAAGAAGCTCATGCACAGAATATTGAGACCGAAAGTCGAGTATTGCCACTGGAAAACGTGCCTCGAGCACTGGCTAACTTCGACTCTCAGGGTTTCATCAAACTGGTGGTTGAAGCTGGCTCCCAACGCCTGATCGGAGCCCAAGTATTAGCTCATGATGGCGGCGAGATTATCCAGAGCGCGGCACTGGCGATTCACAACCACATGACAGTGGATGACTTAGCGGATCAATTGTTTCCTTATTTAACTATGGTGGAAGGCCTGAAGCTTTGTGCACAAACTTTCAGTAAAGATATTAAAGAACTGTCTTGCTGTGCTGGGTAAGCTTTATCTTTCGTCAGAAAAGATATTTATGAGTCTGCTTTTGGTTTCCAGTGATACGGTACTACCAATTTACTGCATATTTCTTCGTGGAAAGTTTCTTCAGTAACTGTTTGAGAGCTAGCCTCAAGCAAGATATTTGGCCACAATAGGAGATGTGATCATCTGAATTACTGCAAAGAATGTGGCTGGTATTACTATTTCTGATGGCAACCGGGATGCAGCCACAAAAGCCGCTGCAATGCTAAATTCTTTTTTGCTGACAGTAAATAGGTATGCGATGACTTCCGGTCGGTCTGTCGTTATAAACCGTGAAGCCATTCCAATTAAGTAGCCACAAAGATTTAGACTTAAAGCTGCTCCAGCAATTACAAAAGCATACTATCCATAACCAATGATGGTTTCTGCATTGGAAGCCACTACCGCAAGTAATATTACAAGATAGAAGACTGACCCAATTCCTGCGTAAGTCGAATCATGCTTTGAAATAATCGTCGGAAAGTTGGTGCGTAAGGTTACACCGAGAATTGTAGGCACTAAAACAACTAGAGCTAACTCCAGGATGATGGAAACGAGAGGGACTTCTAGCTGTATCCCTGTCAGCCATAGAAAAAGGAGCGGAACTACGAAAGGAGAAAAGGCTGTATTGACCGCATTGAAAAAGGCGACCAGTCAAGAAGCCTGCAATTGAATCGGGCCATAGACGAGCCCCATTGCCAAAAACTGTCTTGACGGTTTGCGAAAGACTATTCGTACGGCATGTGCATCAAATGTAAGGCTGATCACAAACATCAGAATCACAAGTAAAGGGGCTATTGAGGAGTCGAGGTACTTCCCGGATTCGGGCAATATCAGGCCAACTCCAGCTACAATAATCACAAACCAAACAAGATTTGATTCAACGAAATAAATTAATCGACGCATAGGTCAAGGGTACCAGTTACAGTGCGGCCACAATATAAATTATAGCTGTACACTCCCAATTACAGAGCTTGAGAATCATCGCGACATTGCTCATTTGTCATTTCAAGCTCAATGGTCGTATGCTCTAAATTAAATTTACTCAATCGTTCTGCTATGGACTTTTTTAACTCCAGTTGCTGTTGAGTAGACAGTGCCTCTTGTAGAGCTAGATGAGCAGTAAGTACATGATGCTCTCCATCCAATGACCACAAGTGCAGGTGATGGATACTATCCACTTCTTTGAGTTCTATTAAGGTTTTATAAACTGATTTTGACAGTTCTTTGTCAGGGATTGCCTGTAAAAATAACCTTATAGTGTGCCAAAGGTTTTTAGCAACATTAATTAAAATATAGAGAGTGAAAAGAATTGATAAAGCTGGGTCAAGAATGGGCCAGTCAACAAAAAGAAGTACGATGGAAACGATTAAAACTGCAACCCAACCCAGTACATCTTCCAATAAATGCCAATTGAGTACACGCTCATTAAGAGTTTTGCCTTTACTTAATTTATAAGCCGCAAACCCATTAACTAGCACCCCAAACACGGCTAAGGCGATCATGCCCTCAACTATAGGCATTTCTGGTTGCAGGAGTTTAGGGATAGCTTCTGTCAGAACCCAGACGGAACCAATAATGAGGACTAGACCATTAATAAGTGCACCGAACAATGATAACCGGCGGTAACCATAGGTGAACTCTGAATTTGAACCTTTTTCACTAACTTTACTGAGAAACCAAGCAAATCCGATGGATAAACTGTCGCCAAGATCATGAACGGCGTCGGCCATGATGGCGGTACTATTGGTTAAGATACCTCCTATAAATTCGATAATGGTAAAGGTGACATTCAGAAAAAATGCCCAACCTATACGATTATTTGAACCATGTGAGTGCGAATGATCATGCATTTAAGATTACCTCTTGTGGAGCTCTATTCCTACCTTAGGATTTGATCTTCAATATACGAATACCGCCAACTAAAACAATTAATCCAATGATAAACCCAATGATTAAGTCTGGATATTGTGAGCCCGTCCATGCCACTAATCCTCCGGCAATAATAACGCCTGCGTTAGCGATGACATCGTTAGCAGAAAAAATCCAACTTGCTCTCATGTGAGCGCCGCCATTTCGCTTTTTGGCAATTAAGATTAAGCACCAGACATTTGCTACCAAGGCAATTAAGCCAAACACCATCATAAGGTTTGACTCAGGCTCACTCCCTTGAACCAGTCTCCTCACAACTTCTGTTAATACACCCAGAGCTAATATAATCTGTAACCATCCTGATATATGCGCTGCACGGAGTTTTTTTCGGACGCCATGCCCAACGGCGTATAGTGCCACCCCATACACTGCTGCATCGGCAAACATATCCAATGAATCAGCTATCAATCCGGTCGATTGTGCCCACCAGCCGATAACAAGTTCTGTAATAAACATCACTGCATTAATAGCTAATAGCATTTTAAGTATCCCAGCTTCCTCTGCTTCTTCATTTTGTGCCGTCAACCTTGCTTTATGGATAATCTCGCTGTCCACAGCGTTAGTTGATTCCAATCTAGCCCCAAGCCCAAGAGACGTTATCCGGTCTTCTACCATGTCCCTGAGTTCAAGGTGATGAAGCACTCTAACTATGCGTTTATGTGTATCAAACTCGAGGATTACACTTGGCTCAAGACTGTCCAGTGCCATTCGGATCATGCTTTCCTCTGATGGGCAGTCCATTTTAGGAACGTGGTATTCGCTTACATGTGCCCCTTCAAATAACTTGTCGTCGTTAGTAATATCTTGTGTTTCATCTGTAGCATCTGCTTTGCAGTCACGGTTACATTTCTGGCTCATAGGTATACCTTGCATTTTTTGATATTGGCTTTCCCCCTCCCCGATCACTATAGTCTAAAGCGGAGAGTCCTCGATACGAAAATGGGCGAGCTTTCAGCATTAATGGGGTGTTGGTTCAAACCATCTTGCTATTATAAAGTATTGCCGACTCCAAAATAGAGCCGGCAGATTGCTAGTTAGTGTTTCTCCTTCAACTTACCTTTTGAAAACCAGGCAAACAGAACGGGCAACACAAACAGTGTTAAAAATGTGGCTGTTATCAGCCCGCCTACGATAACACTGGCAAGCGGTTTTTGTATCTCTGCGCCAACGCCATTTGATAGCAACATCGGTATTAAACCTAACGCAGATGTCACTGCTGTCATCAATACCGGTCTAAGCCTGGATACGGCACCATCAAAAGCGGCTTCACTGACAGGTAGGCCATCCTTGATACGCTGATTGATACTTTCAACCATCACTACACCGTTAAGTACCGCGACGCCAAACAGGGTAATAAATCCGACCGAGCTGGGCACTGATAAATACTGCCCTGACAGCCAGAGTGAGAACACCCCACCAATAACGGCTAGAGGTACATTTACCAGGATCAGCATAGCCTGACCAACCGAAGCAAAGGCAAAGTAAAGCAACAAGGCAATAAGCGCCAGCGATAATGGCACGACCAGCGACAGACGCTTTTGTGCTCGCTGTTGATTTTCGAATTGTCCACCTATATCCACGGAGTAACCCGTTGGCAAATCAACTTGTTCAGCAATCGCTGCGCGAATATCTGCTACCACACTGCCCATATCACGCCCTTGCACATTGGCCTGAACGACTACTCTGCGCTGAACATCATCGCGGCGAACCTGCGGCGGGCCGGAAGCAATATTTACAGAGGCTACATCACCAAGGCGAACCCAGGCTCCTGAAGGTGCCTGCAAACGAAGGTCAGCAATAGTTTCGCGATCTTGGCGAAAACGTTCATCCAACCGAACATAGATATCATAACGTTCGTTACCATTGATGATTTGTCCAGCGCTGGCACCGCCAAGCCCATTTCGAACCACTTCCATGACATCCGCTACGTCGAGTCCATAACGAGACAATGCGCGGCGATTGGGCTTTACGACCAATTGAGCTTCACCGACAATTTGCTCCATGGCAACATCACGCGTACCGTCGATCTTTTTGACCACTGCCTCAATTGCCTGCCCTTTTTCAGCCAGCACATCAAGATCTTTACCAAAGAGTTTTATCGCTAGTTGCGCTTTAACCCCCGATAACAGCTCATCCACACGGGTGGCAATTGGTTGTGAAAAATTGAACAGCAATCCGGGATGTTGTTCCAGCTTTTGCTCCATCAGGGATTGAAGTTCATAACGATTATCGGCGCTGGTCCATTCTGGCACTGGCTTAAGACCAATATAGATCTCAATGTTATTCACTGGCTCTGGATCACCGCCAATTTCGGCACGTCCAATGCGTGATAACGCATAGGTGACTTCCGGGAATTCCATCAGCATTGCTTCGAGTTTTGGAGCGACTTCAAGCGCAGTATCCAGGCTGGAGGACGGAGCGAGAGTTACCCGGAGGTTGACCGTTCCTTCTTCGAGTTCAGGCACAAACTCGGTACCCAGACGCGGTATTACTAAAGCTGCCGCAACCACGAGCGTTACAGCAATACCAACGACGACCTTACTGTGGCTCATAGCCCACGACAAACCCTTGCGGTAGAGTTTATCAAGTGGTTTCAAGACGAAACTCTCCCGCGGGCGTATCCCTTTGCGAAACAGGTAGGTGGCTAATGCTGGGACTATGATTAAAGCTACAACCAGCGCGGACAGCATAGACAGCATGATACTGATAGCCATCGGCTGGAACAGTTTGGCTTCGACCCCTTCGAAACTGAATAGCGGCATGAAGACAACTAAAATAATTGCTGTCGCAAAAAATATAGGTCTTGCTACCTCTCTGCCAGCTTCTTGCAAGCGTAAAGCAATCCCATGGCTATCATGAGCTGCATCAACAGGATCTGGATCATCCTGAACCATTGTCTGTCTATCTTTGTCATGGGTGGCATCGGGATGGGTCAAATGTTTGAACATGTTTTCGACCATCACTACAGAGCCATCCACGAGCATGCCAATGGCCACGGCAATACCGCCTAGAGACATTAAGTTTGCCGAAAGACCAAACCACGCCATCACCATCAAAGCAATACCGATGGAAATTGGAATTGAGATCAGTACCAGTAAGGTAGCACGCAAATTCATTAGGAACAGCGCCAAAATGACCACAATGAAGACAAACGCCAGTAACAGAGCATTGACAACGGTATCAACCGCTTGCGTCACCAGATCGGCCTGATCATAGTAAGCCTCGAACTTAACTCCTTCCGGTAACGCCTGATTAATACGCTCGATACGGGCATTAACCCCATCAATGGTGCTTTTGGTATTGGCGCCTAAACGTTTTAATACAATGCCTGAGACGACTTCGCCTAGTGTCTCAACTTTCCCATCCGAAGTTCGGCGTGTCATGGTCACTGCGCCCTGGCGGATTTCGCTACCCAGATTCACTTTGGCTACATCCGATACGGTGATAGTGGTGCCATCCACCGTTTTCAGGGGAACTTGACGGATCTGCTCCAGCCCTTGCTTGCCATGATCGAGCCAGCCGGTACCTCGGATCACCAATTGCTCCTGACCACGGTTCATATACCAGCCGCCAACATTGGTGTTGTTACGCTCCAGAGCCGCCATGATATCGTCCTGGGTCAGATCGTAAGATAACAGCTTTGACGGATTCAGATCGACCTGATACTGACGCACCTCACCGCCGAAAGACAGCACATCAGTCACGCCTTCGGCCGGGATAAGCAACAACTTGACCACCCAGTCATTTAAGCTGCGTAGCTCCATGGCATCGAAACCCGAACCGGGTTCGGCAACCAGTAAATACTGATAGACTTGCCCCAGCCCAGAAGTGTTTGGCCCCATTTCGGGTGTACCAACGCCCTCTGGAATCAGCTCTTTGGCAGCCTGAAGTCGCTCGAATACCAGTTGCCGGGCAAAGTAAATATCAGTGCCTTCCTTAAACACAACAGTAACGCCAGACAAGCCAGTCTTTGAAATAGACCTTACTTCTTCTACATCAGGCAGAGCGTACATGACAGCTTCAATCGGATAGGTTATCAGCTGCTCGACTTCCTCAGCAGCCAAGCCAGGAGCTTCAGTATTGACCGAGACCTGAACGTTGGTAACATCCGGAAATGCATCAAGATTCAGCCTTGGAATAATAAAAAAGGCGCTGACCGTTAGTGTAATGAGCGCAATCGCCACCAGCAAACGGTTAGTGACCGCCCAATCGACAATTCGATTAAACATAGAGTCTCCTTAATGCTTAGTGGTTATGCGGATCAAAACCGCCTTTGGCGATTTGTGAAGCAACAAAAAAGGCACCGTCGGTAACAATACGTGTTCCGGGAACAATGCCGTTAATTTCACGCAACGAACCTAGTGCTCGCTTTAGTTCAACTTCTTGAGAGCGAAACTGCCCTGGACTCTCTTCTACAAAAATTGCCCAGTCTCCATCGGGATTTCGCATCAGTGCTGACTCTGGCACAGCCAATACCGGCTCTTCTGTACGAAAACGGAAGAAGACCTCTGCAAACTGTCCCGGATGCAGCCTATGCTCCAGGTTGTCCACCAATAAGCGCACTGTTCGGGTTCGTGTAACGGGGTTTATGGTATGTGCTTCTTGGGATACCTTGCCTTGAATTCGGATATCACCAGCCACAATGTCAGCCAATGTACCGAGCGGAAGTGATATAGACTGATCTGCTGGAAGGTGTGCTTCGACCCAGAGCTGCTTCTCATTGGCCAGCTTGATCAGAGGAGAACCAGCTTCGACGCGCTGCCCCTGCTCGAAGTCGTCAGATAACACAGAACCATCGGTTTCGGCACGTAGGGTATATTCGCCCAATGCCTTAATATCTTGCGATGCCAGAGACTGCAAATCTGACTCAGCTAACCCATAGGCCTGCAACGTTGCCCGAGCAGCCTCCCAGCTGGTTTTGGCCTGGATATAACGCTGCTCTCCAACGGTTTTGCGACCGAGCTTGCGGACTCTTTCCCATTCAGGCCAAGCGGTGCGATAGTCTGCCTGGGCCTGCGCCACATCCTCACTGAACAGGGTTACCAGTGGCTGACCTTGTTCGACATGAGCGCCCAATGCTACGTGACGACGTAATACAACGGAAGCTACTCGCGGTGACACTATGTAGCTAGTGTATCCATTAGAAAGAACTTCCCCTGGTGCGTAGAACTCATAATCAACGCGCTCGGCAGTGAGAGGAGCAACCTGGATATCAGCAATCGTCATTTGAGTAGCATTTAGTGCCGTAGTGGCAGAAGCTTCTTCTTGATGCCCATGTCCATCTTCTTCAGTATTACTTTCGCTGTGTCCCGCATCATCATGACTTTCATTGTGGGAACTATCGCTAGACCCATGTTTTGTATCACCATGACGCTCATGTTCATCCGTGGCATTTGATGGGTGCTCCTTGTGAGACGCATCATCCTTATGCTCAATAACCTCTTGAGCAGGCTTGCTCTTATCATGTTCGTGCGCCTCACCACTCATCGTTTCTGCAAGCCCTATGCTTGGTGCAGTCATTGCGGCGCTTAGCATCGCTATCAATAATCTATTCATGTTCATTATCCTATCTTTAATTCAGTGGCTTAGTCGCAGTTGGTGCAACAGCTCTGAGCTGGCCGGAGTGCAGCAACACTTCGGTTAACGCAAGTTGTGTGTGCTTTTCGAGTGAGATTCCTGCCAGCAGGCTCTCCGAACGCTGGTTGAGAGCGAGCAGGTAGTCAGTTGTTGATAGGTCGCCGCTTCGCCACTGGCGTTCCAACAAGTCAGCACTATTTTCAACTCTGCCACGAGCTAGCTCGAGCCAGCGTCGGTATTGCTCGTCATAACGTTTCCAGGCAGCTTGTGCAGCCTGCCAGTCAAACCGTAGATTGCGATAAACGGCCAAGAATCGGGCCTCTGCTTCTAGTGCTGCACGATTAGCCACACGAGTTTCGGCACTGTAGTCATTACGTACATTCAAAGGAATCGAGAAGGTCAGGCCGACAGTATTTTCTCCACCGTCGCGACCAGCATTGACTCCAAAGGTCGGCTCTGCTTTGGCTGCGCGGCGGGTTGCTACGGCCTCTTCCTTGATGGACTTCCAGCGAGCCTGAGCGCTGGCAACATAGGGATGTTGTAACAACTCCTGGTCAGTAATGGACACTGGCTCCGAAGGCCAGAAATCTTCGGGAATGCCTCCTTTTTCAGGAGTCCACTGTGGCAAAAGTTCGCGCACTCTGCTTTCTGCTTTTTGCAAAGCGACTTCAAGCTCAGCGACCTGTGCCAGCTGTTTTGATAAAGATAGAAAGGTGAGTTCAGCATCAATAGTGCCTATATCCCCTGCTTTTTGGCGCTTTTCAGCCACTTGCAATAATGCATTAAGCTGCTCTTTTTGTGCCTGAGCAATAATGGCGGCTTCATTACTGGCACGCCACTCAACCAATGCTGATAGAGCCTCAGCAGTCTTACTCATAACCTGTTGCTGATACTGGGCTTTGGCTGCTTGTCGGATAAAAGCCGCTTGCTGCTGTTTAGCACCTCGTCTATCCCACCAGTCAACCGTTTGAGAAACACCTACACGGTAGTTATTTTCTTCACCAACCTGTTCCAGCTCAGAAGATAACTCCGGGTTGTAAAGTGGCTGTTCCGCTGCGTCCGCAGTAGCTTCCGAGCCTTGCAGTTGCTCGCGGGCCGCGATGATGTCTGGGTGCTGCTTTATCTGTGATGCCAGCCAGCGCTCCCAATCAACGGGTTGCGCTTGCGCCGAAGCCGACAGCAAATAAATAACGGCACACATCGCATAAGAAACGGATAGTTTCTTCATGAAATTTCCTCACAATTAAAATCAAAGTACATCAGGTACAGCTGGGTTGGCATTTGCACAACGCTATACCTCAGAATAAAAGTTTATTTGTACTGTATTTAACTGATCGGAGGGGGATTATCAGGGAAGGCTATATGGGAACGGTAATGGGAAGGGTTGCCTAAAATAGCACCCTTTTGATAAAGAGAAGCAGAGATATCTTGGCGACCCAGAAAGAAAGGGTGTGATGAGCCATGACAGTGACAACAATGGTGGCAATCAAGCTGGTAGCTTTTGCTCTTTTCTGATTCTAACCAACGCTTGTCATCATCTGGTATTGGAGAAGAGTGAGCTTTTTGATGCTCGTGATCAAAAGTAAGATGCTCAGAACCGGATTGATGAAACTGATGAACGTCCGCCACAGCAACTACCGATTGCAGGGCAATCAATATGGCTAGAGCGAAAGTTAAAAGTTGACGGTTCACGGTAAAAAAGAGTCTCTACTCGTTCTCATAAATGCAGGGCAGCAGACTAGCAGATTATCAGTTAGTTCACAAAAGATAAGTGGATACTAACCAACTATTACACAGCTTTGTGCTTAAAGGCTAGCTTTTAGACTTGGCTACTTCCTGTTTTTTTGCGAGTTTCTCGGGCGATTTCAATTCCTCAACCTCATGCTCTAGCTGAACAACGGAAGTGTTTAGCTCATTGTTTTCTTTGGTTATAGCATCAAGTTGCGCTAGTAGCTCCTCTCTGTCAGTACTGGCTGACTGCACCTGTTCAGTTAACGCTTTTAATGAGTTTTGAAGTTCGCGCTGTGACTTGGCCAACAACCGCTTTTCGGTGATTAGCTCAGCGTTCTGACGGTTCAACTGCGTGAGTTCTGACTGTTGAGAGGCAATGGTTTGCCCCAGCTTTCGCTGCTCTGCTCGCAATCCCGACACTTCTTCAGCGTGCTTGCGCTCTTGTTGATCACGCTGTTCTTTAGCGGATTCGCGGAAGTGGCTCAAGTTGTCATAACTGTGTTGCAGACTCTTCTCCAGATCGATAATTCGTTCATCTTTTTGTCCACAAACAGCTGTAAGTTCTTTCAAGTCACTTTGAATACCTTGCAACTCAGTGTTCAGTTGCTCACTCTCACGGCTGGCAGTATTGAGCTTCGCCTGTAGTGAGTGAATGTTATCACTTAGAGCTTTATTTTGCTCTGTGGCTTGGCTTAACGACTCCTCAAGTCCTGACTTTTCTTGATTCCAAGACTTACGCTCTTTATCAAAGGCTTGCTCCATGTCTTCAATGGTTTTATTCGCTTCAGCGTTGAGCCTGGCAGCAAGCTGGCTTACCAGGTGCCCAATGGCGTCGGAGACTTTGACCTCGGTGAGTGTACCGTTAGTACGGGTCTTTTTAATGTCTTTGAGGTATTTTGAGATGGTGGTTTTGGAGCCAGTGTTACCCAGCTCAGCTCGTATTGCATCAATTGATGGGTTATTTACACCCTGTGAAGTCAATGATTTATATGCTTTTTCAACGTCAAATTGAGAGATGCCTGTGCGCGCCATTTTTTAAGTCTCTGATTATTTTGTAATGTAATACATAATATGTATATACATATTATTACTGTGTTATCTACGTGGTCTATAGCTTTCGAAAATTCATTTTAGATAATAGTAGATTATCTATTGTGATAGACATTTTTGGACGATATGATGAGATAAAGTCGTACATAACACGCATATATGCCCGATTCTAAAAATATTGATTTAGTGAGTTTTTACGTCAACGCAGCCACTCGCGAAAATACGGTACGCAGTTACCGTACCGCCATTGAACACTATGAGCGTCACTGGGGGGGACTCTTACCTGCCACTCCAACTGCGATTGCACAGTATCTCAGTCACTACGCTGATAAGCTGACTTCAAGCACCTTAGCACACCGGTTGGCCGTACTTGCAAAATGGCATCATGAATACGGTTTTCCAGATCCTACGAAAGCACCATTAGTAAAAAAAGTAATGAAAGGTATCCGAGCAACGCATGCATACCAAACCAAGCAGGCTCGGCCTCTCCAATTAGAAGAATTGAAAATCATTATTCAGTGGCTTGAGGAGTCGATAAAGGAGTCAAAGGATTATAGGAAAGGCTTGAGACTCATTCGAAATAAAGCCATTCTGCTACTCGGGTTCTGGCGTGCTTTTCGAGCAGATGAGCTCACTAATATCCATGTTGAGTACGTGACCATGATCCCCAACAAGGGAATGTCACTGTATTTTCCTACTACGAAAGGCGATAGGGATAATAAAGGGGTGACCTATAAAGTTCCAGCTTTGCAAAAACTCTGCCCTGTCACTGCTTATCAGGACTGGGTTACGGCCGCTGAATTAAGCAAAGGACCGCTATTTGTAGGGATCGACCGCTGGGGACATTTTAATCATAAGAGCATGACATCCAATACAATCATTAATATTGTTCGAGAGTGTGCAAGTGGTGCTGGACTATTACACCCTGATGCCTTTAGTAGTCATTCGTTACGACGGGGGTTCGCATCCTGGGCCGACAGTAATGGCTGGAGCCTTAAAGAGCTTATGGAATATGTAGGTTGGAAAGATCCAAAAACGGCGCTTCGTTACATTGGTTCATCGCATAAGATTCAGCAACACTTTATTGAACAGCTAAAATAATGCAGTACAGTGACTGGGCCACTTCATCATGAGTTTTAAGCATGAATTCAGTATAGATTGAACTTGGACACTAAACGTCTTGCGCAAGTTTAATAAACTTCTCAGCACTAAAATTACTTTAGATAAACTGCAAGGTGATTGTGGCTGAGCTAAACAGTCGAACATTTTGTAATGTAACCAAATAATCAGACCTCCTAGCTGGCCTCGAGATCCGTCGCTGGTATTTATATCTCTATGACAACAATCAATGAAACCGCTTACCCGCGCATTAAACCTAACATGAGTCAGTCTGAATTACAGTCTGTATATACACCCACCCCCGAGGATATTGCCTATGTTCGCCAGCAGCGCCGGCGCAAATTGGATCAGCTTGCCCTGTTAGTCCATATTAAATTAACTCAGCGTTTGGGGTATTTTCTCAAGTCTCCTGACATCCCTAACAAGATTATTAGTCATATTTCTGAGCAGATGAAAATGAGGAGCGCTCCGAGAAAGTACTTATCACGGTTCGATAGAGGTGGAAGTCGAACCCGGTTAAAGGCTTTAGTGAGAAGGTATCTAGACATTAAGCTAATTGAAAGCAATGATAAAACAACATTATTGCTTCATAAGCTGTCATCCGAAGCATCTGAGAAAAAGCATGAAATCGCTGATATTATCAATATAGTCATTGAAGGGTTGGTTAAACAGCGCTATGAATTACCCGGCTTCTCAACTCTGGTAAAATACGCTAAATCAGCTAAAAAGCAAGTCAACGATGCCTATTTCAAGCAAACGCATAGAAAGCTGAATCATGAGCTGACAGCTGAGTTGGATAGAATGCTTAATAGCTCTGGAAGTAAAACACGCTGGGACTCGATTAAACGAGAAGTTAAAAAACCCACGAATAAAGAAGTCAAAAGCTACCTTCAACATTTACAATGGTTACAAGGCCTAGTCGAACGCTTACCAAATATGGAGTTCCTACCGTTAACGAAGAAACATCATTTCACTTTAGAGGCTCGTTCATTGGATGCTTTTCACTTAAAAGAAATGAAGCAGGCCAAACGTTACACACTGATGGTGTTGATGATCCAATCAAAATTAAGTCAATCCTTAGACGACGTGGCGGGTATCTTTAAACGAAAATTGAATAAGTTGCACCAATCTGCGGAGACCCGACTGATGGAATACCATCAGGAGCATACACAGCGAACGGAAAAACTTATCAGCCAGTTTCGTAATGTCTTAAAAACTTATGGTGATAATGAAGCTGGCGTACCGCCATCACTGTCGGATATTCGAAACGCCATGAGCGAAGAGCCAGCGATACTATTAGCTGAGTGTGAAGAGCACTTAGCCTATGCTGGAAATAATTATTATCCCTTTATGCTTAAATTGTATAAACCGCAACGTGCCCAGCTTCTGAACTGTTTGGAGCTTTTAGAGTTAGGGTCATCATCTGAAGATAGCTCGATTCTACTGGCGCTAGAAACCATTCTGGAGTATCGAAATACCCACAAGCAGGAACTGGGTCACTATGAGGAGTTTGTCGCGCAGCCCTGGGTGAACGATAAATGGAAGAAGCTGATATTCAACGCAGACACGAAAACGGTCAACCGTAAATACTTTGAGTTGTGTGTTCTGTCTCGGATCAAGAATGAACTCAGCTCAGGTGATTTATTCATTCGTTACAGCCTGGAACATTCAGATTATCGCAAAGAACTAATCAGTTGGGATGAATACGAGCAAGGTTTATCTGAATATACTGACATGCTAGGTTTTTCAAAGGATAGCAAAACCTTTGCAACTGAATTAAAGAAAACTCTCAGCGAATTATCAACTCAGGTGGACGAGCAATTTCAATCCAATGAGTTTCTTGATTTCAATAATGATCAGCTTGTGATTAGAAGACATCAGAATATCCCTGAGCCCCAACAACTCAAGAAGCTTGATGAAGCCTTACGGGACTCTCTTGAGGAAAAGAGCATTGTCGATATTCTGGTAGAATCCGAGCAATGGCTGGACGCCCACAAATTGTTTAAGCCTGTATCTGGATTTGAAAGCAAACTTGATAATCCTCGTAAACGCTTTATATCGACCCTTTTTTGTTATGGCTGCAATCTTGGGCCAACTCAAACAGCTCGCTCAATCAAGACCTTAAGCCGTAAGCAAGTTGCTTGGCTGAATTTAAAGTATGTCACTGAAGAGAAACTTGAAAAAGCTATTGTAAAAACCGTGAATGCTTATAACAAGTTTGAGCTGCCATCCTTCTGGGGATCAGGTAAATCAGCATCAGCTGATGGTACCAAGTGGAACGTGTACGAACAGAACCTATTATCAGAGTATCATATCCGTTATGGGGGGTATGGCGGTATAGGTTATTATCACGTCTCGGACACTTACATAGCTTTATTCAGCCACTTCATTCCGTGTGGCGTTTATGAAGCTATCTACATCCTTGATGGCCTCATTAAGGGGTTCTAGGGATTTTCCCCTCTAAAAAGACATAATCCTCTGTAGACCACACCAATAAATGGCTGCGGAGGTGGTTTACTTTCAGCTTGGAGCCTA
>NZ_JAKRFB010000023.1:0-64840 GCF_022348315.1 Alteromonas sp. MmMcT2-5
AGTCCTTTAACTTAGCCCGCTAGGCTTGCAGGACTGTTTCGCGATTAAAAGGCTTCCATTTAGACCAAAATTCGTACACCAAAGGTCAACAGGCCCTAGCTATAGTCATCAATTTAGTTTTGCAGACAGAAGCAACAGGTGGAGTGTTTTTCGTTAATTAAACTCAAGGACCAACTAGACATGGATACTGCTCTTACTGCTGTTTCAGTCTTATTTATAGCCGTAAGCTGGGCCCCTTTGCTTCCTTCTTCTCATTGGTTAGTAAGAGTGTGGGAATTTCCGCGACTACAAATAGCGGTTATCATTTCTTTGTTAATTGCTGGGCATATTTTTGAATCAACCTATTACGCACAGATAGATAGCCTAGCAGTAATTATTGTCGCTGGATTAACAGTTAGCCTTATTTATCAGGTTATCTGGATCATTCCTTATACCCCTCTGTATAAAAGAGAAGTTAGGCACGTCGAGGTTGAGAGTGCGAGCCAAAAGCTAAGTGTTTTATCAAGCAATGTGTATATGCCTAATGACGATTTTCGCAAGCTCATTGAACATGTACGTAATAAACAACCTGATTTTCTCGTAACGTTGGAATCTAATGAGAAGTGGCAGAAAGGCATCAGTGAAATTGAATCTGAATACCCGTATCGTAAATTTTGCCCGCTCGAAAACCTCTACGGTATGCATCTTTATAGTAAGCTTCCCTTTGAAGAGGTCTCATTGCGATTTCTAATAGAAGAAGATGTGCCGTCTATGAAAGTTAAAATCAATCACCACGGACAAGATGTCACGCTATATTTTCTTCATCCAAAACCACCAAGCCCAACAGAAAACACGTATGCAAAGCCCAGAGACGTAGAACTTACTGTTGTGGGGGAAGAAATAGCTGAAACAGAGGGCCCTGTTGTCGTCGCTGGCGATCTTAACGATGTGGCTTGGTCACCTACTACCAGAAAGTTCAAGAAAATAAGCGGACTTTTAGACCCACGAGAGGGGCGCGGTTTTTTCAATACATTTCACGCGAAATATCCTTTAGTGAAATGGCCGTTAGACCACGTATTTCACTCGGAACATTTTGCATTGGTCAATATAGAGAAGCTTGAAAGCATAGGCTCAGACCACTACCCGCTTTATACCGAACTAGCGCTAATCAGGGACAAGGAGTAATACTCAAGACTGTAAATCTAATGAGAGCTACGGTGTTTGATACACCACATGAGGCTATCACACGCCTCTTCACGCTTTTTAAAATGGGCTAGCCCTATTAGCTTGTTATCCCGAGGCCAAACCGCTTGGTTTAGCACCTCTTGATCTTCTGCCGATAGTTGTTCGCTATCTAACACAATCTCAACCGCTTTCTTATTGGGTTTTATTAATGTGGGGTTAGCTTCTTTGACCAGAGCAGAGTTCACACAAATATACTCTCTCTTAACAGGGTCTCTCACCACGCCGATGTAGTTGTTGTCGCAAATTATAGCTGGCCAGCCTTCCGTTATTCTGCTCTGTCCAAACATTACGAGTGTAAAAGCAACAAGAACGAAAAGTGTTAAACCGATAAATTGAGCGCTCAAATCTGGTGCTACGCTTACAATAACGCCGACAACAGCTGCGAAAAATATCCAGCCGCCAAATACTCTGCGCATAGCATTTGGTGAGATACCAGATATAACATCAACCACCTTTAATGATTGTTTGTCATAGTGTCGAATAAATACAGACGATTGTGATTCCACAGCCTTTGTCCACCAGAAAAAATACGAAATTCAGAAATTAATACGTTACAAGTAAGGCTGAAGATTTACCTACACTCTGAGTGAGTAAAAACCAATAATATGAGATTAGTTCTACTCGAAAGAAAACGTGTTAAGCAATATTTGTAGGAATATTTAAACTATTGAATTGTAATGTTTAACCTACTAATCAAGCATATCAAAATATGTGGGAACGGCAAAGCAATTACGCGCTAGATGCACAGTAAAACAAGACTTATGAAAAGAAGCGTCATGTTAATCTGCAAATTAGAACAGACCACCAAAAATCAACATAAAAAACTGCTGTTGGCCTCCATACATTCGTTTGTAAATTTTTCTCTCACTTTGCACCTCTTGCTTGCCTTGGCGCTCAACCATTGCTGAAAATTCTCGAAAACAGAACTTCAAAATAAAACTTTCAACAGATAATCAATAACTTACAAAACAGGAACACTCTTTGCTTCTACGAAAGTATAACGTTCAACGTTTCATGTCGTCGTTATTACAGGTTCAACAAATTAGAAAGGGAGGAAGAGTATGCGTTCACCAATAAGTGCAGTAACTATTGTTAAGAGCAGAACTGAGAAACTGGCCAATTTGATTACTCAGTTAGAGCAATGCTCTCCAACGCCAGATGAGCTAGTCATTGTTTGGATGGCACCTCCTTCTGATTTGTCACTCGTACGCAGTGACAAATTCGACATTGTTCACAAGTTTGTGACTCAAGATGCTCTTCCGATAGCGAAAGCGCGCAACAAGGGTATGTCAGCGGCCAAGCACGCGAATTTAGTTTACCTAAACGTAGACGCAGTTATTGCCCCATCGCTTTTTAGAGATGGCTTGCTTGCGCTTCATGACAACACCGTAGTGTTCACATCAGTGGTGTTTTTACCCAACGAGCGCTGTTGTAAGCCCTACCGACAAATTTCAAAAGATGAAAAAGAAATCGGTTATTTAGCAAGTAATGACGACACGTTACCCGAAGACGACAATAACGAAATACCTTCAAGAGATCAGGAAATTAATCATGGAAAGTTTAGTGACGATAGTATTTGTTCTACAGTGTTTTTTATTCGTAAGGCAGACTTTCAGAAAACCGGCGGCTTCGATGAAGGCTACGCGGGTTTCGGACTAAACGACGAAGATTTCTTCACTAACTGTAGGGCATTAGGGTTTTCGTTGGAGCAATTGCCCACGCGAACATTTGCACCACATCGGCCTAATTATCAATGCCCGATAAATCACCTTTTAGACTTTGTTCATAATGCACAGCGTTTTCACTCGAAATGGGGATTTTATCCATGTGTCAATGTATTGAACGCGTATGCAGACCAAGGTTTTATTAATGCTGACTTCAAGCAAAACGGCATTAAGATCAAGCACCTCCCCCAGCAGGTAGAGGAAGACAAGGCGGACGTGCCGGTTGAGCAATTAACGGTAACCAACGCCCAAAACAATGTTGAATTTACGTCTTTTCATTCGCCGGAGAAAGGCTCTGACCTTTTAAGCACGACCGCATAAAACGCTTTCAGGGAGATATGGAATGTCTTTATTGAAACCGAATCTAACCGAGCGCTTTTTGTCGTTTGTAGGGGAAGCCGATTTCCCCTGCGTCGGAGCCAAAACAGCCCTCAATAAAAGCCAAATTCATGTGAATCAATACGACGATATTCGCTGTCCTCTCAATGAGACAGATATGTTGGCGTCAATTCACCAATTTGTAGAGTCGTTTGATCTTGAACGGGACATGTACTCCTCTTTGGTCGCAACTTTTGAGCTTCCAGATACGATAAGCGAAACTGAATTTGATCGGGTTTTATGGGAAAAATTGCAGCGTTTACACGAGATTGACGCCTGTTTAAAACCTTGGGATAGTAAAGTATCAAGTGACCCTCATAACGCTCAGTTTAGCTTGAGTTTAGGCGGAAAGGGTTTCTTTGTAGTTGGACTGCATCCAAATGCATCAAGAAAAAGCCGTCGATTTCCCTACCCTGCCATCGTGTTTAATTTACACGAGCAATTTGACATGTTGAGAAAGCAGAAGCGTTTTGAAGCATTCAAAGACCACATTCGTAAACGAGATACCGCGTACTGCGGAAGTAAAAATGAGCTACTCGCAAACCATGGTGATAGCTCAGAGGTATATCAATATAGTGGTGTAAAACATTCCGAAAACTGGGAATGCCCGTTCAAGCGGATTAAGCACTAAACCTAAATAAAAGGGACAAGTCACATAATGTTACAAACTATACAGCCAAGAAGCGGCACTGCATTTACTATGAAAAAAGGGGAAAGACTTAAAGTTATTGATCCAGAAGGTGAACAAGTGGCCGACCTCTATGCGTTCAATGAACACGATAAAAATGAGTTTATCTCTTCAGGACGAAGTTTAGATTACAATGAAAGCATCCAATTCAAAAAAGGCAGCTTGCTATACTCTAATCAAAGTAACGTGATGTTCGAAATTATTGAAGACACTGTAGAAGACCATGACTTTCTTTTGACTCCTTGCAGTGTTGACACGTTTAAGCATTTTTATCCCAATGAAGAGCCTGTACCTGGGTGCCACGGCAATTTAGTCGCGGCTTTTTCAGAGTTTGACATCCCAGAGCATCACGTTTGTACCACATTCAATACCTTTATGAATGTGGAGGTAGACGCCAAGGGTAAAATATCTGTTCTTCCTCCTAAGTCTAATGCCGGTGATTACACAATATTTGAAGCAAAGATGGATCTAATCGTAGGGTTAACCGCGTGTTCAGCGGGCGAGTCAAATAACTTCCGTTACAAACCGATTCAGTTTGAAATTTTACCCGCGGCTAACATCTAGCCGCGAGCGTTATCTTCTAAATAAACAAGCGCTACCGAGCTTCTGCAATGGCGCTTGGCTTTTCTTGTTGCCAGTTAAGTCGCATATCCCACTTGAAACGATGTTCAGGCTTAAGCGGTGGCTGTTCGGCATCAATAGTGCTTAACACATTAGTCGCCTTAGTCAGCGTTGCGTCGCGACCGAACAAATAGCTTTGCTCTTTCACTATGGTCAAATACGCTTTGTTCAACGCATACGCGCGCTCTGGTGAAGGAGTAATGATGTCGTACACTGACTTGGCACGTTGCACCTCTTCCACCTTGACCATGCCTTTTTCATCAAACCATTTGGCCAGCATTTCTCCGTTTTGACGGAACTCATCGCCACCGCCCACGCGCTCCATATAAGTAAGGAACTCGCCTTTTTCCTCGTTGATATTTGGCACATCTTCAATTTCACGCAGGTCTATATAGCCCCACCCCGCTTGTCCGGGAACTTTCCGTGCAAATGAAAATGTTTGATCGAAGGTTGAACCTACTGTTTTGTGACAGCCGTTACAAAACGCAAGCTCTTGAGCGTGCTGTGCACGAAGTTCGCCCTGCTCATTTTCAATGAAGCCATTAATTGTCCAGCCAAAGCCGTTGTCTATTCCTTTTTCACCTAAGTAGCGGGTTTGAGGCAGCTTTTCAAAATGCTTATCTTTTGCTTCCGCATAATAGGCAGATGCTAAGCTTTCTCTGCTTCTGAACATATGCTTTTTCATGTAGCGCACTTCCTTCATACGCGGCGCGTTATAAATATTCCCGTTTTCATCCACGCCAATGTAGCGCACGGTATGTAAGAATTCTGTACCTTCGGGGTAAAGCATGTCCGCTAGCGGAACATCGCTTGCGTCGCCAACATAATGCGACAAACGAGCGATTTCAGTCACTGAATTGGTAAGTTTTCCGTCTTGGTTTACGTCGATGTTCAACGCTAATTCGTTGACCGGCGCCACAGTTAACGTATCCAGCTCTTTAAGTGCCATTTCAACCAAGCTTAGGTTCAATGTATAGATAGCCTTATTATACTTGCCTTTTAGCGTTTGAAAGCTTTCAGGAAGCCTGATCATAGCATCGCCGGTTGACCCGTTAGTCGGCCAAAAAGTACTTGGGAAAGGCTTGTAATTATACGACACCCATCCACTGCCATCTTTAGCAAAACCGTCGCCATCAAATGCCTTGTCAGCGGCGCTCAAATTTTCAATACGCATGTAGTCTGGCATGGCGTCATTGTTAAGCGAAGCGGTATAGTTGTCTTGCGCTATATATTTTTTAATCGTGGCATCATCAATGCCCGCAATTAGTGATGTACGGTCAATAAACAGGTTTTTCCAGCTGTTTGTTAACCCTACGTCAGAAAATTCGTAGTTGCCCTGTAACGTACCATCGCCCATTTGATTAGGACGCTTTTCCATTGAATCGTAACTTTGGTGGCATGCATAACATGGGTTGTTAACACCTTCTGTTTTGGTGTAACACTGGGGAGGAATAACCGATTCAGGGTTATACACTTCATCGTGTTCAATATATGCCAGAGCGGGAATAGCATCGCCTTCTCGATAAGGATAAGCGTGGGTGCTGTCGGTCTTTTCGTGAGTAGAAGTAGGCAGTTGTGTGTCAACTGTAAAGCTTGTTGAGTTTTGCTCATAGTTTGACTGATTGTTCACGTCAGTACCCGTGCTATCAGTGCATCCTACACTGATAAGTAGTGAAAGCAGAATGCTTACACCTGAAGTTATTTTTAACATTTTCATAATCGTCACAACGGAAAAATCCGGGCACATAAGTGCCCGGAGTATTTTTAAATTAAAAAGAAAACTTACTTATCTGCTGGCTCATACATCCACAGCGTATTGTTTTCTTGGAAACCGTCTTCACCGATAAGAATACGGCCGTCGTTCATCACCACTACGTTATCTGGTTGAGAAAGCTGTTCAACGTCACAACGCTCGGCGCCAGTTAGGCTTGAACGGTACGTACCGCCCATCACCACAGGTTCAATACGAGAGATGTTATAGCCTTCTTCAAGCTTGGCACGATAAACGCCACCACAGTCTTTAACGCGGGCTGAAAGCTGCATATCGCCTTCACCGTCAATCATTGTGTTGTCGATATCAGCGATGCCGATGTAAAGGTATGCATTCTGTACCACTTCACCTTCGATAGTATCTACACCTTCAACCGCTTCCTTTGCGCGTTTCTGGTTGATTGAGATACCTTCCAGTTTTCTCCACTCTGCGGTAGCCCCTTTAAGACGGGCCGCTGCACGACTCTCTAAGAACGCTACGCGGTTATCCATTGGCTGTCCTGCTGTTACGCTAGAGCCACCTTCCTCTACCGTTGGATAGGTCGCATCGCCATCAGCCCATGCTTGAACGTCGGCCATAGTAATGTAAGAACTTTGTCCATCCACGTAATCGTCGGTACCAATACCATTGTATTCATCAATCCACGCGCGAATAGTCAGGTTATCACCGCTAGCTAATTCCACCCATTCAACCGCAAAACCAGTTGTCGCAGGATCATTCTGACCTGCATCCTGAGTGAGCTTAGCGCCGTAAAGTGTACCTGCCGATAAGTCTTCAGCTGTGTCTGCGACAAACTTAAACAGTACGCCCCCCGTATCATCTTGAGAAAGGTAAACCGTTTTGCCGTCAGGCATGACCGTTGAGTTCTCATGCTCGTACCGGCCCATGGCAAAATGCTTAACAATAACCGGCTCATCAGCCAACGGCTCTGTTACTTCCGCAATGTAGCCATAGTTGTAAGGGTTTGGCGCATCTGGCGCCGTCATTTGCCACATACGACCTAAGCGCGCATCTGTAGAAACGGCCTCTGGGTTATTCCAGCTTGGTGATGTTGTCGTATCCACCGCCGAATCAACCACCCACTCTTCTGAAGTAAGCGGTGTACCCCAAGGTGACATTGAACCAAAGCAGTTCGCCGCCGTTCCCCATACTGGCGAGAAATCCAGCATCATGGCTTCAGTTACTTCCCACATACCAAACTCGTCTTTTTCAACTTTCATGCGGCTCATACCGCCAGGAAGCTCTTCCCAGTTCGAGAAAAGGTAACCTTCGCCTTCGGCGGTTGAGATGAAGCCGTTAAAATCAGGCATGTCATTTTCAAGAACCAACTCTTCGCCATCCAACGTGTAGATGTGACCTAAGCCTTCTGGTAGGTCAGTACCGAAAGTGTCGCCCGTTTGTCCAAGTACTTGATATTGACCAATGGCAGAAACCACCAGCTCTTTTTCTTCATCTGAGCTTGGTACAGGTGAATTTGGTAATGTTACTGGCAGATTGTTGAAGTTAGCACCTGCAAGCACGCCCACTGTACCGGTGTTGATAGGCATTGCATTTACACTGGTTGTCGCCGCATTAGTGCCAGACGGGTGCTGAACGTTAAAAAATAAATCGCCTTCGTCTGTTAAGAATATACCGGTCACTTCTGCACCAAGTGGAACCGTAGCGATACGTGTTAGCGTACCTGCACTATCACCTTGAGGACCTTGGTCGCCCACCGGGCCCTGATCTCCTACTGGGCCTTGCTCACCTACAGGGCCTTGTACACCGTCTTCGCCATCGTCACCTTCCAGTGAACAGGCAGTCATCCCTAGTGTTACAGCCAGTGCTATCGCTGAATACTTAATTCCACGAAGAGTTTCGCTTTTCATTATAGTTCCTTGCTTATACTTGTTTTCGATGTTGAGTGGAGGTAAACAGAAGACTCACCTCAGTAAACGGTCTTAGCGGGCGAAAGTCTGGAGGACATTTGTGACATTCCGGTGACAGTGAATTGACACCAAAATGAAGCTTTATTGACACAAGGGTCTGAAAAAACGACTAAAACAGATGCGAAAATTTACGAAGGCGCTGTAATCATTGGGATTATTGAATGCTCAATCAAGAAAACCTAAACCACTCAGTCAGTTTATGAATTATTTGTTTCACAATACTGGTCAGAGCTTTGTGCCCGTGAACACAACAGGACATAACTGTTTGAAAGTTGGATGGGCTAAAAATGGAAAAAGAGGGTAGTTGGAGAAGGCAATTAGAGAAAGACATAATATAAGCTAACGGGCTACGCATTTCGCTACGGCCCGCTAGCCCGCTAGCCCGGTCGCTAAGTAATACTTAGTTTAAGACGGTAAGAGGATGATTATACATCTTTAATTTATTAACCAGATAATCTTCAAACTGCTTTGCAGTTTGTACATCACTGCTGCGCTTAGGCCAAACCGCGAGAATTTTATAGTCTAAAGTGGTTAAAGGTTTGAACAATACAAGGTGGTCATGTTCACCCTCGAATACCTTTTCGACCTGATCTATTCGATAAACAACGGCCAATCCTAAGTTGTCATTATCTGCCAAGATACTTTGCGTTCCCCAAGTCGCTACAACGCCCCACTCACCACGCTCGGCTTTAATCACCTGCATTCCATCATGCGCCACTAGACCTGCGACAATATTATCCGATGGCTCTGATACAGAAACGCTGATGTGGGTGGTGGGGTCAAACGCATCAATTCGATAGTGCGTGGTAACGTCGATGCTGTCCGCTTTCGCATCAGACGATGACCACCCTTCGTAGCCAACCTCGAACTCAGCACGCAACTGAGAATTCGAGACTAATTGGTATTGCGTATTCTCTACATGCTGAAAATGCATAACTGTCTGCGTTGAGGAGTCTTGGGTTTCTTGTTCTGTTAATCGACCAAGCGCACCCACGCCCAACGATTTACCAACTTTAAGCGCGTCTCCGCCCCACGAAGATAAATTATGATAGCTATCGTAGCCGTCTTGCCCCACCTCAGGTAATACTACACTGTCGTTCGCTTTAACAAAGACATCAATAGCGTTACGCCAATCAAGATAAAGGCGATAGCCCATTTGATCAGACTCCCAGCCTGGTCCTTCGTAACGCAAAAAGTAAGAATGATCGGTCAATTGCGGAGGCGATGTGAATGAGGTAACTTCTTCAAAAGAAAAACCCTCAGCGCTATATACTGCGTCTTGCCACTCTCCTCCTGTTCTTACGGAAAGTTCAGCGTGCGCCCGGTCTTGGAGGTTAACATTCGTAGCTTGCTCAGGTGGCATAAGTTCCAATGACGCACTACTTCCTGGCGCAATGGATGCTGCACCTAGTAACACCGCTTGCCCTTCGCTATTCTCAATCCATTCTGACGGATATTGCTTTAACTTCCACCCCGAATATTGCGGGGGCAGAGATACTTCAAAAATTTGATCGCCGCTACCACCGTCTGCCGAATTTTTCACCTTAACAGACAAAGCCGAATTTATATCCCCTTGTGAGCAACTTGCCAATAATGGCACCAAAATTAGACCTATCTTACTAAATTTCATCACTTTTATGCTCTCCATCGGTTGTTAACGCATTTAACTAATTAACGATATTTATAAACAATATATTGACAAATGCCACCGGTGGCAATTATTTTAAATTTTGTTAACGAGATTTTTCAATTTAGTATGTCGATAAAATTCGTCATACCCATGAACCATTTAGTGAAAGGTAAATTACATGGTCAACTTTAGCCTAGAAGGTAAAACCGCATTAGTGACCGGAGCAAGTCGAGGTATAGGCCAAGCGCTTGCTTTAGCACTCGCCACTTCTGGCGCCTTCGTCATCTGCGCCAGTTCTCGACCAGGTGGATGTGACGAGACACTACGTAAAATTCAAAGTGAAGGTGGTCAAGCCATGGCATTAGATGCCGACCTCGCTGATGCCGACGCGGTAGTTAAACTTGCTGAAGATGCGTTAAGCATTAAAGGACACATCGACATCCTGCTGAATAACGGCGGCACTATTTTCAGAGCACCAGCAACCGACTTTCCTTTTGACGAGTGGAAAAACGTGCTTGCTGTCAACATCGATTCAGCTTTCCTACTTAGCCAAACTATTGGCAAGACGATGGTAGAACGGGGACAAGGCAAAATCATCAATATTGCATCAATGTTAAGTTATACAGGTGGCATCACCGTTCCTGCTTACACCGCGAGTAAACACGCCATTGCGGGCCTTACGAAAGCGCTAGCAAACGAATGGGGCCAATACAATGTGCAGGTGAACGCAATTGCGCCAGGTTACATCAAAACCGATAACACCCAAGCACTGCAAGATGATGAAACACGCAGTGCTGAAATTTGTGCCCGCATTCCAGCTAGTCGCTGGGGGGAAAGTGATGATTTAGCAGGTGCGGCGGTATTTCTTGCGAGCGCAGCAAGCAATTACGTAAACGGCCATATCCTTGCTGTCGACGGCGGCTTTCTAGCACGTTAATTAACGAATGGGGATACAGCCATGAGCAATAAAATAGACACCCGATATGCTATCGGTCGTAAAGAGGCCAATGCTTACAACACGCAAGAATTGCGTGACGCGTTTTTAGTCGACACCCTAATGACACAAGGTGAAGTCGTATGGATATACACCCACTACGAACGCTTTATGCTTGGAAGTGCCGTACCGACAACGTCAGCGCTAACGCTAGAAACCATTGAAGATCAGTTAAAGATGCCGTTCTTTACCGCCCGTCGCGAGGTCGGTGTAATTAATATCGGCGGGCCTGGAACCATTACTGTTTCAGGCACCGCTTATCACCTAGATAATGAAGAGGCCTTGTACATCGGACAAGGCAATGAAGAAGTCATTTTTGAGTCGGACAATGCGTCCAATCCTGCCAAATATTACTTAAACTCGGCGCCGGCTCACCACGCCTATCCCTGCAAGAAAATAGGCAGCACAGATGCAAACATCCTTCACTTAGGCAGTCAGGAAACCTCCAACAAGCGTGATATCAAGCAGTTACTTATCAATACTGTTGTCGATACTTGTCAGCTTCAAATGGGACTAACCCGTTTGCACACAGGTTCCGTCTGGAACACCATGCCAGCTCATCAACATGACCGACGCAATGAAGTGTACTTTTACTTTGATATGGATAGCGAAAGCCGCGTATGTCACTTCATGGGCGAACCTCACGAAACTCGCCATATTTTTGTAGCGAATGAAGAAGCCGTGGTATCGCCACCTTGGTCCATTCATTGCGGTGTAGGTACTGGAAGCTATGCATTTATCTGGGGAATGGCAGGTGAAAACCTGGATTACGATGATATGGATAAGTTTCCGCCTTCACAGTTGCGTTAAGCAGCCCTGCTCTAAATAGGTGTAATGATTATGTTGCGGTATATAAAACTCACACTGTCAGCCACGGCCCTGTTGCTAGCCTCGGCGTGTTCGCAAAATGAACTGCAAGGCGAGGTCACCGTATTGCGCTTGGGGCATACGCTGGACACTCAACACTCAGTACATAAAGCAATGGAATATCTTGGAGAGCGCCTAGATTACTATTCTGACGGTACAATGAGTGTGGTTATTTACCCGAGCAGCCAGCTGGGAACCGAGAGGGAGATGGTAGAACTGCTGCAGATTGGCTCACTCGCCATGACTAAGGTGTCGGCAAGTCCTTTGGAAGGGTTTGCTCCCGAAATGAAGATTTTTAGCATTCCCTACATTTTCCGCGATAACGAACACTTCTGGCGTGTATTAAACAGCGATTTAGGCGATGAGTTGCTATCTGGTGTTGAAGACTTCCGACTTAAAGGTCTCGGCTACTACGATGCGGGAAGCCGCAGTTTTTACACCAACGACAAACCAATAGAAACACCAAGCGATCTGAACGGACTCAAAATTCGCGTGTTGAACAGCCCCACTGCAGTAGCAACAGTTCGCGCACTTGGAGGAGCTGCAACCCCCGTTGCCTGGGGAGAACTGTACACTGCGCTTCAGCAAGGCGTTGTAGACGGCGCAGAGAATAACCCGCCCAGCTACTACCTTTCACGTCATTATGAAATTGCCCGTTACTACAGCCTTGACGAGCATACCAGTGTTCCAGACGTCATGCTGGCATCGCTGCCGGTATGGGAAAGTTTGAATGAACAGCAGCGAACGTGGCTAACCAAAGCAATGGAAGACTCTGTTGAATACCAACGCGAACTTTGGAAAACATCTACGCAAGCCTCTTTAGAAAAGGTAAAAGCCGAAGGCGTCACAGTTATTACGCCTGATAAAGCGCCTTTCGTTGAAGCGGTAAAGCCTTTTCATAAGAGCTTTGAAAACACGCCAATTGGCGACTTAATTACGCAAATAAAAGCGATGTAACAATGACAATAATACGCCTCATCGATAAAGCCTTAGCCGGCACCCTTATTATTGCCATGGTAAGTATTTTACTTACCGTAATTTGGCAAGTGGTCTCACGTTACGTACTTAAAGACCCTGCTTCGGTCACCGAAGAGTTGTCTAGGTTCATACTTATTTGGATTGGCATCTTAGGTGCGGCCTACGCCTATCGCCAAAACGCGCATTTGGGGTTCAACTTAATTGTTGAGCGTCAGTCTCGTAAAGTGAAACGCCTTCTACTTACCTGCGTTGAAGTCATTGTCATTATCTTCTGTGTTTTGGTGATGGTTTACGGCGGCGCTGAACTAGTGTCTCTTACATTAGAGCTAGAGCAAATCTCAGCGGCGCTAGGTGTAAAAATGGGCTTTATCTATAGCGTGCTTCCCTTATCTGGAGGCCTTATCATTGCCTATGCAATGGTTAACATTACTGCACTTTGGCGAAACAACAATAAGGAGTCAGCGTAATGGAACTGACCGGTATTATCTTAGTCGTCGCCTTTTTTGTACTCCTTCTTTTAAATGTTCCCATTTCAATCAGCATTGGTGTAGCCACGCTGCTTGCTATGGTAATGAGCATGGACATTGCTCCGGCTACCATTACTATTGCCCAGCGTATGGCAGGTGGTCTTAATAGCTTTGCGCTCTTGGCAATCCCATTTTTTGTTTTATCTGGCCTTATCATGGGACGCGGCGGGATAGCCAAGCGATTAATTGAATGTGCAATGGCGCTTATTGGTGCCCTTCCCGGTGGTTTAGCCTTAGTAAATGTTGTTTCCTGCATGCTGTTTGGTGCAATTTCAGGGTCTGCAGTAGCGACTACGTCTGCTATTGGCAGCTTCATGTTGCCCGAAATGAAAAAAGCGGGCTACGAGCCGAATTTTAGCGCAGCGGTCACTGCCGCAGCATCAACTACGGGAATGTTAATTCCACCAAGTAATATCTTAATTGTATACGCAATCGCTAGCGGTGGCGTATCCATCGCCGCCCTTTTTATGGCTGGCTATATTCCAGGCATTATGGTGGGTCTAGCGCTCATGCTGGTGTGCTTTATCTACGCAAAAATGAAGGGATACCCGCTATCGCCGCGACTTCCTATTAAAGTAGTTGTCGAAAAAACTATCGCAGCACTCCCTTCCCTATTCCTCATATTCTTAGTGATTGGCGGCATTGTGGGCGGCGTTTTTACCGCTACCGAAGCTGGTGCCATTGCGGTGGTTTACTCATTGCTGTTAGCTGTGGTGTTTTATAAAGAAGTGGATGCGAAAACCCTACCTGATATTTTCTTGAAGGCGGCAGAAACGACGGCAATTGTAATGCTGCTTATCGCGGCCTCAACAGCGATGTCTTGGCTATTGTCGTTCGAGAACATTCCGCAAACTTTAAGTAACGCATTGTTGTCGATAAGCGATAACCCATTACTTATTCTTCTCTTAATCAACCTATTGCTTATCGTAGTTGGTGCATTCTTGGATATGACACCTGCCGTACTTATTTTTACGCCCATATTTTTGCCTGTGGCCTTAGAACTTGGAATGAGCGAACTGCAATTCGGCATCATGCTCGTGCTCAACCTGTCTATCGGATTGTGCTCACCGCCCGTCGGCGCCGTACTTTTCATTACCTGTGCCATTGCCAAAACCAAACTTGAGAACATCATTCGACCGCTAATACCCTTATATGTGGCTATGTTTGTCGTTCTTATGCTAGTTACGTATGTCGCATGGTTCAGCGAAGCGCTACCACGTGCACTAGGATTTTAGTAAGGTAGAATCATCAAGACTGAAAGGTGTGGTCAGGCGGAGTTTGATCACACGAACTTTCACTTTTAAGTAACAAAAACATATTGCCCGTATTTGTGTGGTAATATCGGAAGTAACGACATAATAGCGCGGAAAAACAGAGAATTATGAACAAGCGCCCGACTATCAATGATGTTGCAGCCCTAGCAGGTGTATCAAAGCGTACCGTGTCACGCGTCATTAACGGTGCGACCAATGTGGGAAAAGCAACACGTGAGCGCATTGAAGCGGTCATTCAAGAAACGGGGTTTGCCCCTGACAAGCAAGCGCGTGGTTTAAGTACTAGCCGCTCATACTTGATAGGCCTAATTTACGACAACCCCGATGCCTTGTATATCGACCAAGTGCAAAGAGGCGTCTTAAGCATATGTTCTCAAAAGGGTTATGAGTTAGTTGTACACCCTTGTAGTTATAATGCCGAAGGTTTTGTAGAAGACTGTATTAACTTTGTACGTCGTTCAAACATAGACGGTGTCATCATATTGCCACCGGTATCCGAATCGAAGTTATTAGCCGACGCGCTGCAACAAAAGAGCATTAACTATGTGCGAATGGCGTCAGTAGATTTAGATGACCATCAAAATATCGTAGTGAGTGACGACAGAGCTGCTTTAAGTGACTTAGCGCGCTATATGGTTTCACTAGGTCATAAAGACATTGGTATCATCAGCGGTCCGCAACAGTATTATTCCTCAAAAGAGCGTTTGGAAGGCTTTGTTGAAACGCTTAACGGCCTGGGTGTCGATGTACCTAAAAACAGGGTAATTGAGGGTAAAAACAGCTTTGAAAGCGGTATAGAATGCGCGCGTCAATTGCTTATTCAGTCACCACGAGTTAAAGCTATTTTTGCAAACAACGATGAAATGGCAGCAGGCGTATTGAAAGTGGCTCATGAAATGGGAATAACCGTACCTGACGAACTATCCGTCGCGGGGTTCGATGACAACCTACTTGCTGCCCGTGTAATCCCTGCCCTTACTACTGTTCAACGTCCCGTTGGCGATATGGCAGCTATCGCAGCGCGTAAAATCATCGCGCACATCGAAGGCAGTGAAGTTAGTGAAACCGAAACGTATCTGGTCAAACCTCACCTAATTATTCGCGATTCAATTAAAAAAGTGTGATTTTTTACAATGAAGTGTTGCTAACACTTCTTTTTCGACCTATCATGTCACCGGTGGCACGGCAATAAAAAAGAATGTTAAAAATAAACAATTTGTAAACAGAGCGTAAAAAGCAACGTTTTCTAATCTATCGCTCTTTTTAAATACACAGTGCTTATTTAACAACGCTTAGCGGTTAAATAAGCCGTAAAGATAAAGCAGGACTTGTAATGGACGTTAAAACACAACTAGTTAAAGTGCATAATAACGATAACGTTGCGGTTGCAACCTGCCCTATCGTGGCTGGCACTTACATCGCTGAATATGACATTACAGTTAGCCAAGACATTCCTGCTGGCCATAAAGTTGCCTTAGTTACCCTGTCAGACGGTGGCGACATCGTAAAATATGGTTTCAGCATTGGTGCTGCAACAAGCCAAATTAATGCTGGTGAACATGTTCACAGCCATAACGCAAAGACTAAGTTAAAAGGCACTGAACAATACGTTTACGCGCCGTCAAATACCGCTTCAAAACAAAACCATCTTACTTCTGGGTTACAGTTCATGGGCTACAGAAGAGAAAATGGAAAAGTGGGTATTCGCAATGAAGTATGGATCATCAATACCGTAGGCTGCGTAAATCGAACAGCAGACCGTATTGCCAACGAATGTAATCGTCGTTTCTCTAGCGAGTGCGACGGATTCCGCGCATTTACCCACCCTTTTGGCTGTTCTCAGCTGGGCGATGATTTAGATGACACGCGCACTATCTTAGCCTCTCTCGCATCTCACCCGAACACTGGTGCGGTGTTAATTGTAGGCTTGGGTTGCGAAAACAATCAGCTTAAGAGTTTACTGCCTCACGTTGATAAACCGGCAAATCGGGTTCGCTTCTACAACGCACAAGAAGTGGTAGATGAGTTAGAAGAAGGCGTCAATGCGGTTTATGACTTGTTAAAAGTAATGGCTAATGACAAACGTGAGCCGATCGACGCTAGCGAATTAACCTTAGGCATGAAGTGTGGTGGTAGCGACGCTTTTAGCGGTATTACTGCCAATCCAACAGTAGGGCGTGTTACCGATTTAATGTGTAATCTAGGTGGCTCGGTCATTTTAACCGAAACGCCAGAAATGTTTGGTGCCGAACAGCTCTTAATGAATCGCGCTAAAAACAAAGACGTATTTGAGGCGTTTAACTCGCTGATTGATGAGTTTAAGAACTACTTTATCGCCCACAACCAACCTATTTACGAAAACCCGTCTCCAGGCAATAAGGCAGGCGGTTTAACCACGCTAGAGGAAAAGTCTCTCGGCGCGGTTCAAAAAGGTGGAACGTCTACTATTCAGTCTATCTTGCAGTATGGCGAGCCCAAGCAAGATAAAGGCTTAAGTTTATTACAAGCACCTGGTAACGATGCCGTTAGTTCAACGGCGTTGGCAGCATCGGGGGCACATATCGTTTTATTCACCACAGGCCGAGGCACGCCCCTTGGTTTTCCTGTACCCACAGTCAAGATATCGTCAAATTCAGATATCGCTAATAAGAAGCCACATTGGATAGATTTTAACGCTGGACAAGTTCTAGAAGGCGTCTCTATCGATAAGTGTGCCGAAGCGCTACTCCAACATTGTTTGGCAGTGGCATCTGGTCAACAAACCTGCAACGAGAAGAATGGCAGCCATGAGATTGCTATTTGGAAACGTGGCGTCACCCTCTAAAAGAGAGCGTTATGGAATCGATATTATTACATGAAGATAGACTTTTTCCTGCCGATGAAGCAACCCGAAGTGTTGCAAAGGCGCTGTATAAGGAAATTCGAGATCTCCCTATCATAAGTCCACATGGCCATACTGACCCACGTTGGTTTGCACAAAACAATAATTTCACCAATGCAACCGAGTTGTTTATCACCCCTGATCACTATGTGTTCAGAATGCTGTATAGCCAAGGTATTAAATTAACCGATATTGGTGTGCCACGTTGGGACGGCGGCGAAACGGAAAAGGATCCACGTAAAATCTGGAAACTTCTGGCAGATAACTATCATCTATTTGCTGCCACACCATCGCGTTTGTGGTTAGACACTGTATTTCACGATGTATTTGGTTTGCGAGAGATGTTGTGTAGCGACAACGCAACGCATTATTACGACCACATCACTGCGCAGCTTCAAGGGGATGACTTTAAACCCCGTGCGCTGATGGACCGCTTCAATATTGAAGTGATTGCTACCACCGAAGGCGCGCTTGATGCCCTTCCCCATCACGCAGCGATTAAAGATACACCGTGGGCAAAGCGGGTTATCACCACCTTTAGACCTGATGATGTAGTCGATGCTTCACGCGAAGATATTGTTTCAAACATTGAGAAACTTGGTGAACTCACCGGTGAAGACACTGCAACCTGGCAGGGCTACCTGAACGCAATTCGTGCACGACGTGCCGTCTTTAGAGAGCACGGTGCGACAGCAACAGATCACGGACACCCAACGGCGAACACAGCTGATTTAAGTGAAGCTGAGTGTATTGCTTTATTCGATAAAGTAAGAAGCGGAAACAGTAACGCTGAAGAGCAAGAGCTATTTAGAGCCCAAATGCTTACCGAATTAGCGGGAATGAGTGTAGAAGACGGCATGGTGATGCAAATTCACCCTGGTTCGTTTAGAAACCACAACAGTCAGCTCTTTACACAGTTTGGTCGCGATAAAGGCCACGACATTCCAATGCAAACAGATTTTGTTAAAGCGCTTCGCCCGTTACTCGGTAAATACGGTAACGAGCCTAACCTCGACATTATTCTATTTACATTAGATGAAACCACGTACAGCCGTGAATTAGCACCACTTGCAGGCCACTACCCTTGCCTGAAACTTGGTCCTTCTTGGTGGTTCCACGATAGCCCTGAAGGCATGTTGCGCTTTAGACATCAAGTGACAGAAACCGCAGGTTTCTTCAATACTGTTGGTTTTAATGACGATACGCGCGCGTTCTTGTCTATTCCTGCACGTCATGATGTTGCCAGACGCATTGATTGTCGCTTCCTTGCACAGCTAGTTGTGGAGCACCGCATCAGTGAAACAGAAGCGGCCAGCATTGCAAGAAAACTAACTTATGATTTTGCTAAACAAGCGTACAAACTGGGGTAATCATGACAAAGCCGTTATCAATTTCAACGCTACCTCTTTTAAGTGACAGCGTAAGTAAACCAAATTACGATCTGGAAGCAACCGGTTGTGGCATTGTGCATATTGGTCCAGGCGCCTTTCACCGTGCGCACCAAGCGTATTATACCGAAAAGGCGCTGGCTTATGGCGGTGACTGGCGCATTCACGGTGTGTCAATGCGCAGCGCATCTCTTAAAGAAGCGTTGAGTACACAAGACAATCTCTATGCGTTGTGTATTGTTGATAACGAGCCTGAAACCCACATTATCGGCGCAATTAAAACCCTTTCTACATTAGCACATGATCGTGAAGACATTGTTGCTGCACTGGTAAACAAGCAAACTAAAATTGTGACGCTTACCGTGACAGAAAAGGGCTATTGCCTTAATGCGCAAGGTCATCTAGATACTGATCATCCGGATATTAAAGCTGATTTAGTCACGCCAGAAACACCGGTAAGTGCAGTTGGCCTAATTGTGCAAGCGCTAGCACAACGTAAGCAGGCAGGCTATGCAGATATTACCATTATCAGCTGTGACAACGTGTCAGACAACGGTAAAAAGCTGCAAAAAGCGGTGACCGAGTTCGCCAATAAAACGGACGAATCACTCGGCCAATGGATCAGCGAGAACATCGCCTTCCCCTGCACTATGGTTGACAGTATTACGCCAGCAACTGAAGACAGCTTTAAAGCCAACGTTGCCGCTGAGCTGGGTTTAACTGATAACTGGCCTATTCAGCGAGAGGCATTTACTCAATGGGTGGTTGAAGATAATTTTTCTGGCCCACGACCCGCTTGGGATAAAGTTGGCGTTACTTTTACTCATGATGTGAGCTTCTTTGAAAAAGCTAAGCTTCGCATTCTAAACGGCACACATTCAACACTGGCCTACATAGGGTTATTGCTTGGCAAGGAAACCGTATACGACGCTATGCGTACCCCAGCCATAAAGCAACTGATTCAAACCATGTTGAAAGAAGAAATTGTTCCGTCTCTATCCAGTGATAACGAGAATGCCGATAGCGGAACACAAGACTTCGATCTGAACGCTTACGCACAAGACATTGTTAAGCGCTATGAGAATAAGCATATTCGCCACCTGTTGTCGCAAATTGCTTGGGATGGGTCACAGAAAATCCCATTTCGAATTCTCGACACAGTACGCGATAACCTAAAAGCAAAACGAAATATTGATTTGCTCTGCAGTGCCGTTGCGGCATGGTGCCTATTTGTAAACAACAAAGCACGTCTAAACGAAACTATCACTGACCCGCTAGATAGTATGTTAAGGGCCACAGCAAAATCGGTAGACTTTCAGGCAATAGAACTTGCTAAAAAATTGCTCTCTCTTGAAACCATGTTCGCTGAACTGTCGGTAAACACTACGTTCAAAGAAAAAGTGCTAGAAAAAGTTAATCAGCTGCTTAACATTTTATCGCACGAAAACAGCAACGAAGGTCAGCAAGGTTCTGCTCCCACTACGTTAACAGAAAGTTCGCTAGATTCACTAAAAGGAACCGCGTGATGAAAAGTACCTTTTCCATGCTTAAAGGCGCCCCATTACTCCCTATTATTCAGCCTAAATCTGTTCACGAGGGGCTTTACCTAGCAGAAGCAATTGCAAATAGCGGCCTGTGCAACATAGAAGTAGTGAAACGCAGCGACGCAGCATTTGAAGCCCTGTCAGCGATTAGAAAACAGTTTCCTGAACTCGTTGTGGGTATGGGCACATTGTTAAATCGCAACCACGTATTTGAAGCGTTGGATGCAGGCGCGCAATTTTTGATAACGCCCACAAGCTCAGAGACATTGCTCGATACACTGATTGCGTCTAATGCACCCTTTTTGCCGGGCGTCGCTACGCCTGCCGATATTCTTTTGGCGCACCAAAAAGGCATTCGTGAGATGAAGTTCTTTCCTGCGAGTCTTAGCGGCGGAACACCTTTTCTTAAAGCGATTTCAAGCGTATTTAGCGATGTTTCCTTCTGCCCTACCGGCGGCATTAATGGCGACAACGCGAATGAGTATCTCTCGCTTGGCAATGTAAGAGCAGTAGGCGGTACATGGATGATGCCGAAGGCAGCCATTGAAGCAAAAAATTGGCAAGCTATAACTTTGGCATGTCAACAAAGCCTAACATTGTTTGATGAGGCTGCGGCATGAGCATAGTTGATACCAACCAAAGAATGGTTATTTTTGGCGAGTGCATGGTAGAGCTTCGAAGCACTCAGCGTGAGTCATCAGTTAGTACGCGCGATGAAAACACAGATAATAATCTGATGGCGAAAAGCTTTGCTGGCGACACGTACAACACTGCGGTTTATTTAAAACGCTGCTTGCCTTCATCTTCCATTAGTTACTTAACGGCGATCGGCGCAGACTTTTTAAGCGATGAGCTGCTGTTTAAAATGGGTGAGCACGAAATTAACACTGATTTAGTGTTTCGCTCGTCGTCGCGTAACCTTGGCCTGTATATGATCCGCAACGACAACGAAGGTGAAAGAACCTTTGCATATTGGCGTAACCAATCTGCAGCGACACAGACGCTCAACATTATGAAGGGCGCTGAATTTGCTTGTGATTGGTTTTATTTGAGCGGTATCTCTATTGCCATTTTAGATGACGAACAGCGCGCTACACTTTTCGAACTAATTTCGTCCCTCAAGGCCAAAGGCAGTAAGATTGCCTTTGATCCTAATTATCGAGCTCGCCTTTGGTCATCTCAAGAAGATGCCAAATACTGGACGGGTAAGGCATATGCTGAAGCAGACTTGGCGTTCCCAGGTGCAGACGACCATTTAATGCTGTTTGGCCACACTAATGCTGATGAAATATTTAGCTATTTAGCCGACAAACAGATTGAAGAAATCGTTATGAAAAACGGGGCGGTTGGCGTTCATATACTCCGTCAACAAGAACAATGTATTGTGCCTGTTGAGCGTGTTGAACAGGTGGTTGATACAACGGCTGCTGGCGATGCATTTAATGGCGGTTATATGGCCGCTCGACTTGCAGGTAGAAAGCCTGTTGAGAGCGCGAGCTATGGGGCAAAAGTGGCAGCGACAGTGATTACCTACCCCGGTGCCATTATATCAGGTGATGCCTTCACTAATCACATACCGTCGCTATAGTCGGTATGTGACCTTCCCTTTCCTCTTCCCTCTTCCCTCTTCCCTCTTCCTCAATAATCATTCGCTACATACACAATTGGTAAAGATGCCTTAGCAAGTTAGCTAAGATAGGTTGCAGTGCGTTAGTTTAAATAGGCGCGGCACACCACATATTGGCGCGCCACTTTGTTTAGTTTGATTTATAGAGTGTCTCGATAAACGTATTTTGCCAGCGGATGCGCTGTTGCTTTTAGCTCTCGCACGAATATTTGCGCCATTTTCGCCGCGCCCACAACGTTCAAGTGAGTGTCGTCCGTTTTGCCTTCAGGGTAGCGCGCATAAAGGTCGGCGGGCACTTTAATGAAGTAATGGTTGCTGTTAGGCTCGCCTACCTGAGCGAGAAAATCGCAAGTTAAAGCGTTCATAGGAATAAATGGCACGTTATTTTGTGCTGCCACTTTCTTCGCTGCATCGGCATACGCCAGCAACGTCCGTTTTAACACACCTTCCTCAGTGAAATGACGCCGGCAAATACTACTTGCGATAATCACTGATGCCCCTTTTGCTTCAACATCCTGAACAAACTGTTTCAAATAAGCAGGATAGGCATTTTCCGGGTCGGCATAGCGAGCGGGGTCCGACTGTTTTTGATCGTTGTGACCAAACTGAATTACCACAAAGTCACCTTCAGAAAGATCAGATAACAGCACTTGCCAACGCCCTTCGTCCACAAATCGCTTTGTGCTTCTGCCGTTAGCTGCGTGGTTTTTAATATTTATACTTGGAAGCATGAATTCAGGAAGTAATTGCCCCCAACCACGTTCTGGATATGACAACATTGGCTTGTCTGACATGGTTGAATCGCCGACCAGATGTAGGGTAACTGGCTTTTTGTAGGGTGGAGCTTTTACAGCCTCTTCACTGCCTTTATTAGTAGCACTTTGGATTGAAGCACTTTGGGAACCCGAGCTGGTAAGTGCATAAGCGCTAGATTGCGCCGCGTAACTAATGTGAAGTGTACTCGTGCCTTGCTGGTCTGCCACTGCAAAAGTACTCGATACAACAAAAACGCTTGCAAGACTGTAGCGCAGCGCGGTGAATATTTTCCCTGTGGTGGGTTTACTTGAATTTTTCACACCTTTTCTCCTTCTCAATATTTCTATTGTTGCGATGCAAATTGCTCAAAAAGTGAGATACAGGAGTGCTGAACTCCTCCCGGCCTACACTTTTTGCACATAAAAAAGGCCATCATTACGATGGCCAAACACACCCGTCTTCACGGAACACAACATTTAATTATTATCTCAGGCCGGCCAACATAATTGGCCGGCCTGTGTTTTTACATAGTATAACGAGCGCCCAAGAAGAACTGACGGCCCGTGTGGTTGTACTCACGTACCAAGTTCAAAGAGCCATCACCCGTGGTAAACAAGCGCTCGTACTCATCGGTAAGGTTAATGACTTCAAAGGTCAACGTTAGCTCGTCGTTTACGTTATAAAATGACGAGAAATCCACCTGCGTAGGTCCTGTCGTACCGTGCGCAACGTTACCATTGCTGCCAGTAAAGTCTGTCAGGTAATCGTCGCGTTTGTTAACTGACACACGCGCACCGTATTGGTCTGTTTCGTAATACACCGTGAAGTTGTACGATGTTTCACTCATACCTTCGATGTCGTCAGCGTTTACGTGAGTGTAGTTCGACACGATACCCATGTTTTCGAACAGTCCTGGTAAGAAACTTAGCGGCTGCTGATAAATTAACTCATAACCGCTTACACTTCTGTCTTCAGCGTTAATTGGACTGCTATGCTCGTATGGAATAGTGCGTGGGTCTAGCGCAATTACAGGGTCAAACTGTGCATCGTTGTCGATAAAGTCGTAGTAAGCACTGTCGACTAAACGCTCTTCTGATGCGCGAACAATCCAGTTATCAATGTCTTTGTAGAACACTGTTGCTGCTAGTAGCGCTTCGTCATCGAAGTACCATTCAACACCAAAGTCAACGTTGTTCGACGTAAACGGATCAAGGAATGGGTTCCCCACGCTCACCGAGCCGTTAATATAATCAAAGCTTGGGTTACCAGGGTTTAATGAGTTCAGGCTTGGGCGAGTCATAGACTGTGTTAAGCCAAGGCGAACAACTACGTCATCAGTTGCTTCAAGTGCTAAGTTAACTGCTGGTAAAAAGTTATTGTACTCGTTTTCGATTTGTACCGTTTCGCCTTGAATAAAGCCTTCAGAGGTTGTGGTTGTTTTCACATAACGCACACCGTAATTAGCGCGAAGTAACATGTCGGCAATCTCATAGCTCGTATCAAGCTCAAGGTACATAGCTGATGTTTCTTCGCCTACTTGCCAGCTTTGTGCAGAACGCGGTGTCCAAACAACATCTAACAATTGGCTATTAATAGCGTCAAAGTCGGCAACAAGGAACGGGTCAAGAGGGCCATCAAAACCACTTCCGAAATCGTCTACCGGCATAATTTCAGCAAAACCTACTGCCGAGTCTTGATCTGGGAAGCCATTTATTTGTTCTTCACTGTAGGTTACAACACGGTCATTGTAGGCAAAGCCAGCCTTAATAGTGACTTCATCACCTAAGTATGTCGCATCAAATTTGACCGTGTCGTTTTCACGCAATACATCAGTAGCACGTAATCGGCCATCGCTTAGGTTATAGTTGCTTGCATCGTTAACATCGTAACCGTAAGTCACTTCTGGCGCGTTGCTGTTATTGCTAAAGTCAAAGCCGTAGCTGGTTTCTTCCAGCAGCGTCATATTGTAACGATATTGCTCTGAACGAGCGTCAGACTCTGCAGTACCTGCCATCATATCAAGTTTAAGGTTTTCACCAATAAACCACTCGCCAGAAATTACAAATTGGCTAAAGTCAGTGGTTGATTCTTGTAAACGGCTTTCAATACGCGATTTGATACCGTCGTACGTACCAGCCAGCACCTGTTGACCATTAGGATGAACAGTAATAGAGGTAGGCGTAATTTCTTCGAATGTACTTCTGAACATGTGGAAGAAGTTATACATGGTACGGGAGTTATCAAGCTTGGACACTAAACCGTCTAACGTAAGTGTGAAATTATCTGTTGCAGCCCACTGAATTGAACCGGTGAAGCCTACACGCTCTTGATCATTACCAAAGTAGTCAGGTCTAGGTAAACGAGGAGTCCATAAACAATTAATCGGGTCTACCGACTCACCTTCATACTGGCAATCATCTACGTCAGGTGTGCCGTTAACAACCGTGTTTGATGTATCGCCAAAGATGCCACCACCATCACGAACTGGAGTAGTCCAACGAACTGTACCAAAACCTTCCTGTCTTACTGTACGCTCTGAGAACGCTGCCGAGAAAAGCACACCGACTTTGTCGTCAGCGAAACGGTTGCTGATCATGAAAGCGGCGCGAGGATCGGTCTCTTCTGTAATGCTGTTATAGCCGCCTTGAAGAGATGAAACGAATTTAAAACCGTCGTAATCAAACGGCTTTGCCGAGTACAGATCAACCGTACCTGCAATGCCGCCTTCTTCCATAGAGGCGGTAGGAGATTTTTGAATATCTACGCGGTTGAACAATTCAGAAGCGAAAATGTTAAAGTCAAAGCCACGTCCACCGTTTACACCGCCACCTGAGTCAGTGCCATCTGTACTTGCTGGCACTTCCATGCCATTAAGTGTTGTGCGGGTAAATGAAGGGCTCAAACCACGCAAAGTAATTTGGCGTCCTTCTCCACCTTCACGAGAAATGGCTACGCCGGGTACACGTTGAATTGACTCAGCAATATTTAAGTCCGGGAATTTACCAATGTCTTGCGCAACAATTGATTCTTTACTGTTAACTGATGTTCGCTTTTCCATCAGTGATTTATTAAGTGATCCACGAAAGCCTGATACTTCAATGACTTCCATATTTTGCGCTTCGGTTTCACTGGCTTGTTCGTCTGTGGCTTCTTGCGCATGAATATGTGCGCCTGACAACGCTAGCGTAACAAGAACAGCGAGTTGCTTTTTCTTTGGTAACATTGTTGTTTCTCCGGTTTTTATATTTATAAGAGACGCGCATACTGACAAAAGGTGAAGATGCTTTTGAAACGTGTGTGAACTATTCAAATTTACACAAATTCAACATTTATCGTATTTAACCATTTCACTTCCCTTTATGCCACCGGATAACATTTTGGTGATTAATACCGTCAATGCTTTACATTTATCCGATAGCACGTCTTGGCTGTTAAGGAAGCGAAAACGCGTCAATTCTAATTCATTCTCTATAGTGGTCTCGTAAACCACCAAAACCTTGAATGAGAAGAGTTGCAGGGTACAGCTATGTTTTCTAATTAACGCAAAACTTCTCTTCGGCAATAATGTAAACCTCGAAAACAACACTCAAGCTTTACATTTGATTTACATCCTAAACAGTTATGCTACCGGTGGCAACAATTTTGTTGAAAAAATTTACAATAATTAGAAAATTGATATGCAATGATGAAAGAAGAAGAGACTAATGAAACTAACCCAAGCAGGATAAATGTTTTAATTAAAACATTTGAATACAGGCATTTACGTTATATCGACCATTTTTTCGACGCGTAAAATAAAAGTTAAAAAATGTAAATAATTCCGTTGACATATGAGCAAATAAAAACCATTATGCTACCGGTAGCACAGAGTGTATTTACAATGTTATAAAAATAAGGGTTTGTTATGCTAAAAGATATTCTACGCGCAGCTTCCGTTGTAGCTTGCACGGCGTTTGTTTCTTCCGCTGCTAATGCAAATGATTGGGTACAAATGCCTCTCGACAACACACAATCATGGTCTATGAGAATGATAGAGTCTGAGATGGTGCGTTTCCCAGAAGCTTGGCAAATCGATTGGGATGAAAAGCCACAATGGGATTACGTTCACGGTCTCAACCTTCTTGCCATAACAGAAGTCTATCAAGAGACTAAAGATCCCCGTCTCCTGTCTTATGTAAAAGGTTACTACGACATGTTGGTTCAACAAGACGGAAGTATCAAAACCTATGATATCAATAAGTTTAATATTGATATGGTTAACCCTGGTAAAGTGCTGTTTTTCCTCTATGAAGAAACCGGCAACCCTAAATACAAAAAAGCCGCTGACCTACTTAGAACGCAGCTTACTTCTCACCCACGTACCGAGCAAGGTGGCTTTTGGCATAAGAAACGCTATCCAAACCAAATGTGGCTTGATGGCCTATACATGGGGGCCCCCTTCTACGCTGAATACATTGTTAAGTACGGCGATATGAAAGAGCTAGACGACGTATTTTTGCAATTTGAACTCATTGAAGAGCACCTTTACGACGAAAAAACAGGCCTCCCCTTACATGGCTGGGACGCATCTAAAAAGCAAAAGTGGGCTGATAAAGAAACAGGTCTTTCTCAACATCACTGGTCACGTTCGCTAGGTTGGTATGCTATGGCAATGGTGGATGTGCTAGAAGTAGTTCCTGCCGAACACCCAAAAACACCGTGGCTACAAGGGCGCTTTAAAGCGTTTATCGACGCTATGCTTACCTATCAACATAATTCAGGCACCTGGTATCAGGTTACTGACTTGGGAAGCCGTGAAGGAAACTACCTTGAAGCATCAGGTACAGCAATGTTGACCTACGCTATGGCTAAAGGTGCAAGCCTTAAGTTTCTTCCTGATGAATACAAAGCTCACGCAGAAAAAGGGTTTGCTGGACTCCTTGATCAAATGATTTCGGTTAATCCAGATACTAACGTTATCAGCCTTGAGCAAGTTTGCGCTGTTGCTGGTCTTGGTGGAAATCCATATAGAGATGGTTCATTCGACTACTACATGAGTGAGCCAATCAGAGCAAACGACGCGAAAGGTGTAGGCCCATTCATTCTGGCTGCACATTATTTGAATAAGTAAAAAGCGCTAAATTGTAAATAAAAGGGGTATATGATGGTCCGACCTAACTCACCGAATGCCAGACGTCACTTCTTAAAGTCTGGTCTCGCCACCACTGTTGCAGCTTCTGGGATGGCTGTAGGTGTTCCTACATTCCTATCCGGATGTGCAAATGTGACCGAAACGGGAAGGACTCAACGCCAGTGGGACGCCGAAGCAAACCTTATTAAAGGGATGATAAAGCGCCCCACCTTTGCAAAGCGCGAAGCTAATGTTACCGACTTTTTAAATGAAAATGGCAGTGACTTTAAGCAAGCGTTACATGCAGCTATCGACCAAGTCGCACGCCAAGGTGGTGGCAAAGTGGTTGTGCCAAAAGGCGACTGGCTATGCACCGGCCCAATTCACTTACAGTCGAATATAAACTTGCATATTGAGGCAGGCGCAACAATTCGATTTTCTACCAATCCTGATGATTACAAACCATATGTTTTTACTCGCTGGGAAGGTATGGAGTTAATGGGTTACTCCCCTCTTATTTATGCTTTTGAGCAAAGTAATATCGCAATCACCGGCAAAGGTACGCTTGACGGTAGCGCTGCGAAAGACAACTGGTGGCCATGGAAAGGTAAGTGGAAGGCTTCAACATGGGGTGACGATCCGGTTGAGAACCAAAAATATACCAGAGACACGCTGCAAGAAATGGTAGAAAACGGGACACCCGTTAGTGACCGCGTTTTTGAAAATAATTACCTGCGCCCTCCGTTTATACAACCTTACCGCTGTGAAAATGTACTTATCGAGGGTGTTACCATCCTGCGCTCTCCATTTTGGTTAGTTAACCCTGTGCTTTGCAAGAACGTCACCGTTAACGACGTGTACTGTAAAAGTTTCGGCCCAAATTCGGACGGGTGCGACCCTGAAAGCTGCACGAACGTTCTTATCTCTAACTGTACATTTGATACAGGGGACGATTGCATTGCCATTAAATCTGGACGCAATGCAGACGGCAGAAGGGTCAATGTTCCCTGCAGTAATATCGTCATAGAACATTGCGAGATGAAGGCTGGCCATGGCGGTGTTGTAATCGGCAGTGAAATATCCGGCGGTGTAGAGAATCTCTATGCTCAGCATTGCACCATGAGTAGCCCTGATTTAGACCGCGGCATTAGAATTAAAACCAACAGTATTCGGGGTGGCCACCTAAAAAATCTAAACTATCGCAATATCGATATTGGGACGGTGAAAGACGCTGTTGTCGTGAATTTCTTCTACGAAGAAGGTGATGCCGGTAACTTCCCTCCACTACTGGAAGATATCACTATAGAGAACTTGAACGTTGCGTCAGCTAACCGGGCCTTTGTGCTTCGCGGGTATGACCATACGCCTATTTCTGGGTTGACGTTGAATAACATAACGATAAAACGTGCGCTTAAAGATGCCGTTATCGAAAACGTTGCGCATCTTTCAATAAACAATGTGTTTATTAATAGCCAACCATTTAACAAGCACGGGCTGTAGAAGAATAAATACTATGGAATTTAATAAAGCACGTGTCAGTCTTAGTTTAGCCTTTGTGTTGCTGGCAGGTATACTTTTCAGTGGATTAAGCGCGGCAATGCCAGCAACAACGGATGTAGTGGTAGCTAAATCACGTGACAGTGACGATGACAGTGACGTAACTAAGGACGCTTTACCTCATTTTAACTCTGTGTCCCAAGCTGTTGCTTATATCGCGTCTCACAAGCCACAAAAAGATAAAGTATGGACCGTCTTTATTAACGAAGGCGTTTATCGAGAGCGTGTCGTCATAAACGTTGATAATGTTCACTTTGTGGGCCAGTCGCAAGAAACAACGACTATCGTTTTCAATCGATATGCAGGTCAACAAGTCGCAGAGAATTCTCAAGAAAAATGGGGAACTCGTCGCACTGCCACTGTGGAGATTTTAGGTGATAATATCACTCTGGAAAATATCACTATCACCAATGATTTTGATTATCCCGGTAACGAGGTCAAAGCAAAAGACGACCCTACTCGATTATCAGGTACGCAGGCAGTAGCGCTTAAAACCGATGTGAACTCAGATCGCACTTACCTTAAAAATGTCGCACTCTGGGGTTACCAAGATACCCTCTATTTAAAAGGTGACCGCGCTCTGATTGAAGGCGGAACAATAGCAGGACATATTGACTTTATTTTCGGTGAGGGCACCGCGTTTTTTGAAAGCGTTTCTATTGTTTCCCGTACACGTTATTCTGGCGGTGATAGCGAAGGACTAACAGGCTACATCACCGCCCCAAGCACTCATTTACAGCGTCCTTATGGGTTAACGTTCAATAACTGTAGGCTTGAAAGAGAACACGGCGTTCCAGATGAAAGCGTGGCACTGGGAAGGCCTTGGCATCCTACAACCACCTTTTCAGATGGCCGATATGCAAACCCTTACGCTGTAGGTAAAACCACGTTTATCAACACCTATATGGCAGGTCATATCATCCAAAAGCGCTGGACTACTATGGGTGGAACTACGCCATCAGGTACAAAGAGACCATTTAATCCCCACACAGAAGCAAGATTTTCCGAGTACCAACCTCATGGAGAAGGTGCACCTAAAGCAGTCTCCTCACCAGCAATAAACTCTCATTTTCTGAATGATAAAAACGCGGCTTTTTACACTAAAGAGGCGGTATTGCGAGGCTGGGTGCCTAATAACATCCCGAACGATATTAAATAGAGCAACATAAGCGTAAGTAATTTTCTCGGCACATTGCGTAACCACTTGGTATCTATTATCTTTTAGTTATCACTGTGCCACTACTACCCTTATGTCTATACGTGTTCGTTATATCGTTGCGTTATTGCTAACCGCTACACTCGTCACTCTTTCTTTTATTGTTCTGTACGAATTAATCAGTGATCAGAAGAAAGATGCTGAAATTGTCAATATCGCGGGTCAGCAACGCATGCTTTCACAGCGTATTGCGTTGCTCACCTCTACACCAAACATTTGCGAAGACAGTGAAGATCAAAGGTATTTGGCGCAATCGTTAGCACGTTTCAAACAAAATCATCAACAGCTTGTGTCACTCGATAACCTTCCCTCCTCTATCTCTAATACTTACTTTAACGAAGGCCAGCTCGACAACAAAGTAAGCCAATATATAAAAAGCGCCGATCAAATTTTAGATGCAGCACAGTGTCAGCCCACTACGCTTTTAGATATTCAAGCGCTGACATCGCTATTACAACAGCTTGATTATGTCGTCGCGCGGTTCGAGCAAGACGCCACTGCTTGGTTCTTTCGATTGAAGTTTACTTATGGCTAGCCACACTCGCTCTATTATGTATCGAGGCAGCATTCATCTTTTCTCCTATGGAGCGCACCGTTAAACGGTCATTTGCCAAACTAACGAGCTTGAAAGAGCAAGCGGAAAGTTCGGCTGATGAGGCTCGTAGAGCAAGCAAAGCAAAATCAGAGTTTCTTTCAAGCATGAGTCACGAACTTCGCACACCAATGAACGGCCTGTTTGGCATGATCGAGTTGGCCATAGACAACCCTGACAAAAGCAACATCTACCTTAGAAAAGCCGAAACTGCTGGTAGGCAACTCCTTGTGTTAATCAACGATATTCTCGATATATCAAAAATTGAAGCAGGCAAAATCAAAATTGAACAGGCGCCAGTCGACCTATTACAAGTCTTGGACGATGTGGTGTCGTTACAGCGGGTTTACTGCCACAGAAAAGGTCTTGAATTTCATTACTTAAAAGACCCTGACCTACCTCACGTAATTAAAGGCGATATCACTCGTATTTCGCAAATTCTGCACAACTTGTTAAGTAATGCAATTAAGTTTACTGAACAAGGTTCTGTCACGTTAAAGGTCACCTATACCAAACGCCCGAACGGCAATTATTTAAGCTTCGATGTTATTGATACCGGCATTGGTATCGAGTCATCTAAGCTTGATAATATCTTTAAGAAATTTGAGCAAGCCGACCAATCCACCACCCGCGAGTACGGGGGCACAGGGCTAGGATTAAGTATTGCGAAGCAGTTGGCGAAACTCATGCTCGGCGACATCAATGTAACCTCATTTGTAGGCCAAGGAAGCACCTTCAGTTTTACCATGGCAGCGGAAGAATCTCAGCTGCCCGACATTAACGTTGAACCCAGTGCTAATTTGCGCTGTGCGATAGTTGATGACTTACAAACCAGCCGCGAATATTTTGAGCATGTTGTTACCTCCATGTCGATTGTGCCCCAAAGTTATGATAGTGCAAAAGCCTACCTATCAGACAGCCCACTGGCTTTCGACGTTATTATTCTTGATTTGTCTATGCCAGAGATGAGTGGGGTCGATTTGCTAGAACAGTTGAAGGCGATGAACCCAGATAAATTTCCTAAAATCATTCTTATCTCTGCTGAACTGGAACGACTAGAAGATGAAAATGATGTTTCTGAACTTATCTGGCGTACGCATGCTAAGCCCATTAATCGTCGAGAACTTGAGCATGATTTAGGAAGGTTAATTGAGACAAAACCCGTATCTCATAATGATGTTAAAGAAGGCAATAAGAAGAAACGCATACTGCTAGCTGAAGACAACGAAATCAATGCCGAAATCGTGAAGACTATATTGCAGTCAGAAGGCTATAAGTTCCTGCATGTTAAGAACGGAAAAGATGCGGTAGACGTGGGCAAGCGACATCAATTCGACCTTATTTTGATGGACTGCAATATGCCCGTCATGGGAGGAATTGAGGCATCAACAATATTACGCAAGGCATTGGAGGTTGATACACCAATTGTTGCGCTCACTGCAAACGCCTTCGCAGAAGACAAAGAAGAGTGCTTGGCTGCCGGCATGACTGACTTTTTAGCCAAGCCTTTAGACAAAGACACGCTGCTGGTTTGTATCAAGAAATATATCGGTTAGCTGCATGTACTAACACTTAACAAGGTGCTGTTTGGCAGGCCACTTTCACATTTTATACGGTATAGGGTTCTTGCTCTGCAATGTACCCTGGCGCGATGGCTAAATTGTCGGTATTCGCAAGGCTCTGCTGATTCCTAAGCCAAAGTTGATACTCTCCGGTACGTAAGCTTGCATGTTTTGTACAATCAACATTCCAACGTCTAAGCAGATATCCCGCCATGGCAGCCCGCACTTCCAATGTAAGCACGCCTTCTTCCATGGCGTAATCAAGCTCTATTGCGGTAGCATATTTAATATTCTTAGGATGCGGCACAATTTCAAGTGAGATAAATCGTCCCCACTCCTCATCGCAATCTATGCATTCATGGGTTTCAGGTTCTGCTTTAACCGTTACCTTACTAATTCGAGTTAGCACAAAATCTCTGAAACTTTGTGATTTTCTGTCGAATGCGCGAACATGCCAGCGTTGACCATTATCAACAATACTATGAGGCACTAACTCTCTTGCACCACTGCCGCTTGAAAGCGACGTATAGATTACACTCATCGCCTTTTTGTTCACGATGGCTTGTACCACTTTCGCCACCACAAAAATATCAGGAACATTAAGTGAAGATGCACTTTCAACAGGGAAATGTATGTCACCGATCGCATCAAATCCATCTGATATGTCGTTGGCAAGCTTCACAAGGGTTCGCTTTGCATCGTGTTCAAAAACCGGAATAAAGCTTTCTGTTTGAAAGTAACGTTTTTCCCTTGGATCGTAGACTAAGTTATCAGGGGCGAGCTCTTTGTATAGTGTAAAGTCACGAGAACCAGCCGATAGTCCCACTTCAAAGCGATTTATTAAGTCTTGGCGATGAATAGCCCCTTTAAACAAAAGGCAGAAGTCGATATACGCCAGTCGTTGGCGTTGAGAAAAAGAAATGGTTTCTAACATGGTGCGCACTTATTGTATTTTTATTCAGTGTGGTTTATTTAAAGCCGTATGTAAATAGCAATAGAAATAAAAAAGCCCAGCACGTGGCTGGGCTTAAACTTTTAGCCATTAAGGTTTATGACTTCACACGTTTGCGAGCGAAAAACATACCACCTAAAGCCAGAAGCGATAGCGCGAAGGTACCTGGTGCAGGTACTTCTGCAATGGTGAAGTTTGCGCTGTTAATTTCAATTTCTTTATTATCACCGCCTAAAAAGACCCCTCCAAAATTGATGCTACCTTCTAAGCCATTCAACGCTGAAGTTCCCGCAGCCTGTGCAACAAACTTTAAGCTAAACAAGTCTATTACAGGAGTTGTCGACTGATAAATAAAGTCGATTCCTCCAAAATGATCTACGATTGAAGATCCTATTTCTAGCACGCCCCCAAAATATGTCAGTGGAAGGAATAACTCGGAAATGGGATCTCCTAAGGTATTAATCGCACCAAAAGGGTTTAATGTTGAGGCATCTACAAAATTTATAACTGTTGCGTCAAAACCAATTACCGTATTGTAGACGTCAAATGTTTGAACAATTAACGTTCTGTCAAGGAAAGCATCTTCGTTAGAAAAGCTTACCGTCGCCGTGATAGTTTCTCCTACTTGATAAATTGATTTATCCGTAGAGATTTCAATCATTGCGGCATTTGCATTAAAAGTAGCAATTGCCAATACCATTAAAATAATTTTTTTCATTTTATTTCCAACTACTGAACTGCACATGCGGTACGTGTACACATAGACATTAACGCGTATAAATCGTAGATATTTAATCTGCCGTCATTGTTAAAGTCGTGCTCTTCAACCGTCGCTTGACGTTGCAGAAGCAAGGTGTAGAACGCCACAATATCGGTGTTGTCTATGTCACTATCGCCATCAAAATCACCAATTACTGGCTCCGGCTCACTCGTTTCAGGGAAATCCAGCACAACAATTACTGGATCGTGATCTGATGAACGATAAGCATCAGCCCCGTAATAGCTAGAAAGCTGTGTTTCTGACTTATATTCAACGTTGTAGTCGAAGACACGAGGCTCATCAGCATTGATATGCCAAACCGTTGCGTCTGCCACATACTCAGTCAAAGTTGAGCTTGATAGCGCGTGATCTAAGTAACCTATTTCGCCGCCGAAGCTATAAGAATAAGCACTTTCGCCGTGGAAGAGGTTCACCAAGTTGCTGTAACCGGCGTCTTCGAGAGCAAGAATTGGATCTTCTTTCGCATAAGCATTTAGGTCACCCATTACGATAACTCGGTCAGACAAACGTTCACTGTTTTGCACAAGCGCTGTCAGCCCTAACGCAGCTTGGGTACGTAGCTCGTTCCAGCAGCCTTGTCCATCACCCAAATCAGCATCATTACCTGTTGCACTGCCACAGCTTCCTTTTGATTTGAAATGATTTACCGCGAGCGTAAACGCTTCGCTGTTACTATTTACGCTAAAGGTTTGTAACAGCGGCTGGCGGTTACCGTAGTCAAAAGGAGCTTCAGAGGAAGTAACCGCTGCGCCTTGTGGTGTAACCGTTGCAGGCTTATAAATAATACCTACCGCAATTTCATCACCACCAAGTAATGATTCAAGTGCTACATAGCTATACACGTCACTACCAAGTTCAGCATTTACGCTATTTACAAGAGAAGCAATGGCAGAATCACTCCCGTATCCATCGTTTTCGATTTCTACTAAGCCAAGTACATCTGCGTCCATCGCAACGATGGCTGCTACTGTCTTCGCTTGCTGGCGGGCAAATTCATCTTCTGAGTCTGCACCACGAGAGGTAGGGAAGTTCGGACCATTAAAGTAGTTAAGCACGTTAAAGCTAGCCACTTTGACATCGCCTTGTACGTCTAACTGGGGCACATCTGTTCTTGGGTTTGTGCGTACAGTTTGAAGAGCGCCAACTGGAATTAAGTTATAAGCACCAAATGCGTAGTGCATTACACCTTCCAGGCCTTCTACACTGTCGCCTAAACGCAGAGGATTCGCATGAGATAAACCTCCAACTGGGAAAGGAATATCGTCAGCATTTTGTGCGCTTGAGCCATCATCAACCAACAATGTGTTGCGTGCATTCGCTTCAGCCAAGGCAATAGCTTCACTTGAACCCGCGGCATATTGGTTTGTAGGAATCATCAGGCGGCCTGATGACACGTTGAATTGCCCATATCGACCAAGATTGTAAACGTCTGTCACGTTCAAAGTTTGCTGGAATTGAACCTGCATACCTTCAAGTGACTCTAGGTTAACGCTCTCGTCAAATGGCATTTCAATGCTTGTCGTTAGTATATCACCACCCGCACCTAGCGTTTCAGCATTGGCGCTTAGTACAATTTCTGTAATGCCATTGTATTCAGCCACTGCACCGCTAACACGCACAGCATCACCAACAGATGGGTATTCAGTGAAGGTTGTCGAGTAGGCAAATACACCTTCAGACGTCGCAGCATTGCCATCAGAGTCGGCGGCTTCTTCTTGAATAAAGAATCCGTTCATTTCCGGCACAACTTTAGTCACTACTGCCTCAATAACAACGTCATTGCCTGTAAGTGGCGAGGTATCGCCTTCACCTTGAATAGCGCTAATTAAGACTACTTCACCAACTGGGTCTGTAGGATCAGTTGGGTCGGTCGGGTCAGTTGGATCCGTAGGCTCGCTAACAGATCCATTATGCGAACCAAAATTGTTAAGCGTATCTTTTGGTAGGCTATCCCATTCTTCAAGGGTAAACGCTGGGTTGCGGTTAGGATTGCCTGCTGTTACTGAACTCTTGCGTACCAAAGTAACGTCTTTACCCCAGTTAGTTTTAACGCCGTACGTACCTAGAGCATCAACAACCTGACCGTTAGCGACGAGCTCAATGTAGTCATCGCCATTGAAATTAATCACGAAGCTGCTAATCGTTGAGCCGGCAGTTAACAGTGCATCTGCACTTCCGTGAGCGAATGTTGCTACGCCACCTGCTGGGATTGTGCCTTCAAGTGCTAACACTTTACGGTCAGCATCTGCGGTCTCACCATTGGAGAGTAAAACTAACTCATAACCCGCTAGACTTACCGGTTGTGTCGAGCTATTGAAAAGCTCTATACCTTTATTGAAACCGCCACCTTCGATGTATTCTGAAATGTAAATACTGCTGGTAGAAGGTGTTGTGTCACCGCCGGTATCACCACCTGTGTCGCCGCCGGTATCACCACCCGTGTCACCGCCAGTATCACCACCTGTACCATCACAACTCTCGTTGAAGATAAGTGAAGCAAGTTCAGGTTTGTCAATAAACGGATTTCGGTTTCCTTGGAATTCATAAACGCGCTCGTTACGACGACGTTCGAAATCATCCACTGGATCACTTTCATGCCATTGAAGCAATACGCAAAGCTTACCAAACGCGGCTTCGCTAGTAGAGGTAAGGCGATTTACTAACACTAAGTCGTCTTCGGTATCACCAGCTGTATTGCCATCGTAACGCACGTCCATGTATAGCATTGAGCGTGCTACATCACCTTTTACTGCGTCACGAGGCTCAAAAGAGTCACCATCAACTCGGTTTAACGGAGCTTCAGAAAGCGCGCTATCACTAAAATCAAAATCTAAGTTGCCGCGCGAGCTATTTACAGAAATATCGGTAGGACGCAGGTGCAGAATATCGCTGTATGCCGTTAGGCTTGAGCTAGGAAAACCATGGCTCTTAGCCCAAACATGTTCGCGATTCCAATTGTCTGGGTTGGTGCTTTGACTACCGCTACCGTTGGTAAACTTGCCTTGTGATATGCCTTTGTAGAACAAGATAACGTTATCGGTGTTAGCAGGATCTTCATCAGTGTAAGTGAGTGCTGTCCACACTTCTGAGTAAGAAAGCGTACGATGACCATTTTCAATGATGTTATGCGCCGTGTCTTTTAACGTTTGCGCACTTTCACCGTTTGCAATAGCTGTGTCGAGAGCTGCGTAATAGTCAGATGCAACAAAGTCGCTGGCTAGGTTAACTGCTTCCAAATCAGGGCAGTTAAAACAAGTACCACTTAAGAAAAGAAGTTCATTTGAAGGTTCACCGCCGTTGTCAGGGTCACCGCCAGTATCCCCACCATCGGTAGTTCCATTTCCACTTACTGAAATACTGTCTAAATTGAGATATTCGGTACCCGAGTTGTTAGCCATGGCTACTTTCAGTTCTAAAGTGCTTCCGCTACCTATCGTTTCGGTCAGTGTTGCAGAACCAAAGTCTTCCTGTACCGTATTCGTTGCCCCTTCTGAAAGCGTAATAAGCTCGAATGCGCCACCATCTAATGAGTAAAATACATCGATGTAGTCTGTCGACTCAAAATTTCCACTTTGCGAAAGCACGGCATTTATGGTGATATCACCGGCACCAGATATATCGATAGACTCGCTCAACCAGACTACTTCACCGTCAGTATCACGTGCTTGCATTGCGCCGCTTTCAACACGGAACCAGTCTGAAGTGGCACTTAGCTCACTCGCTGACACGTCTACGGACCAACGATCAACACCTTCAAGGTCAACAATTGCTCCCGCTGGGTCTGAGCCAGTTGCGCCCTTGCCTTGCAGTTCATTTGCTTCGAAGTCCTCTTGCCATACTGTATCTGCAGAGGCATTAATAGAAACAACGCCTAACGACAATGCGCCCGCCAACAACGCGTTGACTACTTTAGCTGATTTCCTCAGCTTATACTTTTGTGTGTTACCCTCATGAATCATTTTGCTTTCCGCTTTTTTGTATAAGGAAGGTATAAATTCTTATACATACGTATATACAGCAAGCACTTAATAAAAATAATAATATAAACGTCACAAACGTTAAAAATCAGAAACTTAGACGTTTAAAATAAACTTACTTATTGATTAACTCTGCTGAACTTTGGTACAGGGAAAGTTGATTTGTCACAATGCGTAAATGTTTCAGCTTTGAAATATTTTAGTGACTCGCCGTGGTGCATGTTACAGTTTTATGCACAAAAAAAGAGCGCCTAGTGGACGCTCTTTCAATCATAACTTTAGGACAAAAAGCGCTGGGTAAACGCCTTTTCGTTGTTGCCTATAACTGCTCGTTTAAGAAGGCGTTAAAGTCTGCCTGAAATGCAGATTTCAGCCGCATACACTGTTGAGACTCGTCCTGCATAATTTCGACACCGCGTGCCATTCCTTGATAGGTCTCGCTAATTGGCGCGTAGAACGCATTGGCCATTTCTAAGTTTTCAGCCGAACAGGTTGTTGAAACAAATTCCGGCATTCTGCTTACATGGTAATCAGGCATTTTTGCTAGTAGCGCGTCTTTATTCTTACTAAGCCACTCATACAATAGCGTATGATCGTCTAAGTTACGTGCTACTCTCACCACCATATACATGGTATTTGCAGGCGTAATATCATCGGTAAGCGCTAAATCTAACATTTTAAAGACGGTCGCTTTGTCTTCAAAGTACATCGAATACACCAGCGTGCTTTTCACATTTGGCAACTGTGCTTTTTTAAATGCCTCTACAATTGTATAAAACCATGTACCCTGCTCGCCTTGTTCACTATTTCGCGTAGCAATTTCAATTGCTGTACCGGCAATACCGGAAGGAACACTGCTAGTATCTGCAAGGTACTGTTTCGCTATTTTAACGCTTTGTTCAACAAGTTGCTCATTGTTCGAATGAGTACCCAGTAAGCTGTATAGCTGGTTACGCAGGCGAATGACATCTGCGTTATCCTGCTCACTTTGAGACAAGGTAAGTTTGTTTAACAAAGGCATATAATTTTGATTTAGAAGCTTTGCATATGCGGCTTTATTGTCTTCATTTACTAAATAACTAAACTCAGCTAACACCCCAACAGCCGCACGAATGACCGCAGGGTCATCATCTTTTGCCAAGCTATTAAGCACCTTCATCACACTGTCTACACCTACTTGATCTGCGTTTAACAGCGCCTGGTAGTTGTATAGCACATTTTTCTTTTCACGCTTATTTAGCGCATCAATGTTGTTTAGCAGTGCGTTTAGCTGAGCTGGTTCAATTGACCAACGGAAGTAACCTGTTGCATTGTCATTAGGGAACACCCAGTCTGCTTCAGCAAGCTGAGGTAAAACTGTGGTTTCTTTATCAATAAAAACCACTTCGTTTAGTATTTTTCCGTTTGATTGATAAGTCAGCTTTAATGGAACTGCCCATGTCTTATCTTCCACGGTCGCGCCTGCAAGGTGAAAACGGGACTGGGTTAATTTGCCATCTTTTGAAATATGAATAAGTGGGTAGCCCGGCTGTTCCAAGTAGGCTTTCATCATGGCGCTTAAGTTGAAATCGGACACTTCATCTAGAGCGCGCCACAAATCGTCTGCTACGGTATTACCCCAAGCATGGGTATTCATGTAGTTTTGAACGCCTTCACGAAACTTTTCTGTACCAATTAGCGATTCAATCATTTGTAAAATTGATTCACCTTTTGAGTAGTTCAAGCCCAACCCATCCATCACATCTGGCTGACTTTTCACTACCTTTTTAACAGGTTTCACCGTGGGACTAGCATCTGCACCAAATGCTCCCTCTTGTACTATGCGATCGGCGTAGTTCAACTCTGGATACAAGGTTTTCATAGTATGACTTGCAGCCCAAGACGCAAACGCTTCGTTCAGCCATAGGTCATCCCACCACGCCATTGTTACCAAGTTGCCAAACCATTGGTGAGCAAGTTCATGCGCAATAACATTTAGCGGTCGTGAACGCTCCGTGACGCTTGGGTTATCTTCTAGCAGTAACAAACTATCGCGGTAGGTAATTAAACCTACGTTTTCCATTGCACCGTGGGTAAAGTTGGGTACGGCAACGAAATCCATTTTTTTATAGGGGTACTTGATACCAAAAAAATCTTCTAGCGAGGCTAGGATTTCTGGGATGTGTTTGATAACAAATTTGGTTTTATCGGCATACCCTTTTGGAACGTATATTTTTCCTGGCACCGACAGCCCAGAAATTTCAGCACTATCAAAAGGCCCTACGGTATAGGCAATAAGATAAGTCGGCATGGGCTTAGTTTTTTCAAACACTACGGTTTTTATGCCGTTTTCCACTGTCACCTTTTCAACAGGTGTATTACCCACTATTTCCTGATGTTCAGGAGAACTGATGGTCATTTGATAAGGAATTTTGAAGTTTGGCTCATCAAAACTTGGAAACGCTTTTCGCGCATGCATATCTTCAAACTGGGTAAATATATAGTTGGTCTCTTCAAAACGTGACAGATACATGCCATCTGAAGACGTGTTCACTTTCCCTTCAAACGTAATCTCTAACGTATACTTCCCAGGCGCAATCTCATCTTGCGATTCGCCCCAATTGATGTCGTATTCTCCAATCGTAACATTTAGAGGAAAGCTGCTGCTTCCAGACACTAAACGTGCAGAAGTCACGGTCAAATCTTGCTGATAAAAGCCCACTTTCTTAGTTGGGGTTTTAACCGTTATATCAATATTCGTTTTTCCAGAATATGTAGGGTTGTCAGGGTCGATATTTAAGTGAATGTGTTGAAATGTGGGAGCGATTGTTGACGGTAAGCGGTATTCAACATCAGCAAGTGTCTTTTTCGCGGGTGATACGACTGCAGATGCAGTTTGCGCTTCTTGCGCCACTACTGCCGTTGTCGATAGCGATGTGAATGCAAAAACACTCGCTACCACACCAGCTAGTGTAGATAGTTGTTTCATTATGGTTTATCCATGTTGTGGGAAAATCCCTATATCCATCCATGGGTAAGAATAAATATCAAAAAGAGCCTTAGCAATCTAAAGCCCTTTTGGCATTGGTTCAAATTGTTACTATTCATGTCAACCGCAAGAATTGTGCATTTCAGCGTACATTGACTCTGGCGATATATCTTGTTTCTGCTTCGCTGCCTGCTGACAGCCAAATCGATTGAATAAGCCAGTAACTCTAGAAATGGTATCGTCGCAACTGCATTTGCATTTGCTTAACTTGCTGAACTAAGGCTTCACAGTTATCTACCACTTCTTTTGCATAGGTAGTATTGGCATTGCCCACCTGTTGAATACTGCTTACCCCTTTATTCACATCGTTAGCAACCTCTGTTTGTCCTTCAGCCATTGTGGCAGCGTCTCGGTTTAACGTTGTGATGCGTGCAACAGCGTCAAGCGCCTGCTTTAACGAATCGCCAGCATGTTTTGTGGTGTCCACGGTTTTATAGGCGGTTTCTTTATTTTGCTGCATTTTTTCAGAAGCCACGCGGCTACCTTGCTGAAGGCGTTCAATCATATTGCGAATTTCTTCCGTGGAAGACTGCGTTCTGCTTGCTAGCGAGCGGACTTCGTCAGCGACAACGGCAAAGCCACGTCCCTGCTCACCAGCGCGAGCCGCTTCAATAGCTGCATTGAGCGCAAGTAGATTCGTTTGCTCTGCGATATTCCTGATAACTTCCATTACACCGCTAATTTCTTCACTTGCCTGAGCCAACTCAGTGATAACCTGTACTGACGCGTCCACATCGCTTGCCTGAGACTGGATGTCTTTAATGGTTTGCGCCAAAACGCTTACGCTGTTTCGCGTATCTTGATCGGCAGCGTGTGCCGCTTCACTTGAACTGCGAATGGTTGACGACACAGTTTGTGCATTCTGCTGCATTAACGAAATGGCGTTATTAATTGACTCCGTTTCTCGGCTAAGTTGTGAAACGGTATCTTTGGATTGCAACGCTGTTGCATTTAACCTTTCTGACTTTGCTAGCATGTGGTCGGTGGCTTCGTCCACACTCTGCAACGTGTCTTGTAACTGGCTAAGAAGCCCATTAAACGCTCTTGCCATGGTGCCAAACTCGTCGCTTCTTGATGCCTGAAAACGGAACGTTAAATCTCCCTCACCAGAAGACAAGTTGTTTACTACCCCAATGAATTCTTCAAGTGGCTTGCCAACAATATACTTAACGAGCAACCAAATGGTGATCAAAATTCCCACGCTCGCCAATACGATTTTAAGTACAACAACCAACACAGAGCTTCGAACCATAGCCGATTTTTCTGACGTCGACGCCACTAATATAATATCGTACCCCCAAGGCGAAAACGGTACCACTTCTACAACCCAGTCATCATTAGGTTGAAGGGCGTCGGCCACCTGCCGATCATTCACATGTGCGGAATGCATGCGAATGTTACCTTTTGCATCACGAAGGGCAACAAAGCCTTCTTTTAGCACGTGACTTTGCTTAATGGCTTGCTCTAAGACGTTAAGGTCGGCTGAGTATCCCACATACCAGATGCCCACAACGTCACCACTGCTGTTAAACATTGGCTCGTAACCTGTTAAATAAGGGCTACCCAAAATATCAACCGCACCGTAATACGCTTCCTGCTGATTAATCTTTTTGATCGCCTTGCCATCAGGGGCCAACTTAGTGCCAATCGCCCTCTCGCCATTTTTAATGACATTGGTACTCACGCGAATATAGTCGTCTCCTGTTTTACTAAAAAGCGTGGCGGTGCCTCCCATTACGCTTGTCAGGTTATCGACCAAATCGAATGTGTTGGCTTGCTCCGCATTGCCCAACCTTAGCTGCCGAGCCTGCGTATTTTTAACGATAACAATATCGGTTTGATTGGGTTCACCGATTGCCTCACCTCGTTGTTTAAGCAACGCCATACTGCTTTTGACGCGTTCAAGCATGATAGAGTCAGTCACAGTAAGAATATTCACTAAACGATCGGCGGTGTTCTTCTTTTGCTCTTGAACAAGGGTTGAAACATTTGAGGAAGTGGTGATAACCGTTGCCACGGCAACAATTAAAGCGAACAAAGCGATAACAGCAGAAATAGAAAATAGAAACTTTCTTTAAATGGACATTTATCATCTCGATGTGTAGACGTTTAATACAAAGCCATTCCGTTGCGCTTTCTAACCTCAGCCTTAAATTTTTTACCAAACAGCACAACGGCTTGAGGCTGTAATCCCTTTATATTAATTTAGGCAAAAATTACGTAAGAGCAAATTATCCAAACGTTTATATTTTAAAAAAGTTGTCCAATTAACAACCGATTATCAGTCTGTGCTACTTCATGGTCACCTTTGTGCCAACAATTTTCAGGGCCGGTGCACCTCGAATTAAGGCATTTCTTGCAAACTGTGCGTCACAAGAAGGACATATTCCTTCTTCATGAGTAAAGTCCTCAACTATTCTCTCTTTAAAGCATTTAACCAACGCGCCTTTGCCGCCTTTTCGATATTTAAATAGCTGGAATTTGCACTTAGAGCAATAAATTTGCACGGTTCTGACCGGCCCTTTTGCGTTAGGTTTTGCCATAATTTCTCTTTGTATGTTTTAGGATCCTTCAAATTTCACCTTTTGTCGAAATGCGACAAATTGTAAATCTCGGTTATACTTTCGTGAGGGCGCGTTGCCCTTGGGTACAAACCACTAGCATGCTTGCCTCGATGTTAGCGAGTTAAGAACGAAGGTAATATCAATGAAGATAGTTGCAGCCCTGTGCTTTTTAATGTCTGCGCCGATTTATGCCGGTACAGCCGTGATAATAAATGCCAATAACAATTCTGGGATCGATATCGATACCGTCAAGAAAATATATTTGGGGAAAGTAAAAGCATTTCCCGATGGAAGTCGCGCAATTCCCCTTACCTTCGAACAAGGTAATAATATCAGAGACGCTTTTAATAATAATGTGCTTGGAAAATCTGAATCACAATACTCTGCATTCTGGTCGAAGCTTGTGTTTACTGGCAGAGGCACACCACCTGAAATGATAGCAACTGAGGATGAGATGTTAAATCTTGTCGCGACCAACCCCAATACCATAGGTTTTGTGGATGAAGGTAAAGTTGATGGCACGGTAAAAGTTGTCGGTACATTTTAGGGCCTGCTGTTGTTTTATATTCAGCAAAGACCAACAAGCCCTGTTTATTTAAACTAGGAACAAATGGCGACGCCTTGTCCAAATGCGTCGCCCTTTTTAGGCGTCTAGCTTCAATCAGGAAGTGTCGAAAGATAGTTAATGTTTGCAAAAGCCATTATGACATCTTTGGCGAAGTCGACCCTAGGATGACGAAGCGCTCCCTTTTTCCACACTAAATAAACATCGTTTTCTGGGCCTGGCTTGCCCAGCGCGACCAATTCGCCTTTTGCAATACCTTCTTTACATAAGTAGTCAGGCAAAACGGAATAACCAATTCCCGCTTTGATAATACTACTTATTGCTCTTATATCGGGGCAAACAGCCGCGACAGGCGACTCACACGCGGCATTAAATACCTCCGAAAAGTATCGCCGAACAAGCGGTAACTGTTCATCATACGTCACTACTTTATGTTGGTTTAGTAGCGCTGCCGATATTTCTCTTTCTCCCAGCAACTTTCCCTGCACACGGTTCATCACTAAGATTAAGCGCTCTTTATCTAACTTCTGATATTCATACATCGCATCAGTGGGCTCAGAGGCCGTAATGGCAAGTTCCGCTACATCGTTCTCCAACAAATAATAAATATTACTTTTGTTGCCGGTATGGATCACTAAATTCACTTTATCGGCCTGAAGCAAGTTAGCGAGTGCCGGACCTGCCACCAGACTGAGGTACTCTGCAGGGCCTGCAAGGTGTAACGTGCCGTGATCGGTGGAAGCACGACTGCGAATAGAAGCCACTTTCTGCTCTAACGTATCAATGTGACTGGCGACCTGCAGCGCCAAGTCATCAGCGATAGCCGTTGGCTCAACGCCTCTCGCTTTTCTTATGAACAACTCTTTACCGACAATATTCTCCATGGCTTGTATGTGAGAAGTGACCGCTGGCTGTGACATATGAAGGCGAGCTGCAGCACGTGTAATGTTGCCGCTTCGATAAACTTCTACAAAGGTTTTTAACTGTGTTAAGTAAGACATAATCCCTACCCATCAGATTTTTGATGACTCATCACAATTTATCTGACTTCTCGATGTAAGCCAACCTCTCTAAGATACACGCACTTTCTAATGCGACAGGAGCTGCACATGAAATCAGCATCATCAATTTTATCGCTCGCCATTATTGCGGGTTTATCACAGTCGGCCTATGCGGCAGACGTTAAAGCTGCGAATACCAGTAAAGGCGAAATACTTGTACTACTTTCAAGTGAAAATGTAATGCAGCTTGCAGATGGCAAAACAGAGCCTACAGGCTATTACCTTAACGAGTTTGGGGTGCCGGCAAAAGCATTGGTAGACGCAGGCTACAAACTGGTATTGGCCACGCCAAAAGGCAATGCGCCATCTGTAGATAAAAAGTCAGTAATACCGCAATACTTTGATGGCGGCGAATCGCAAATGCGAGACATTCAAACGTTTGTAGCGTCAATAGAAGGCATTGATGACACGCTGTCATTGAGCGAAGTGATTGGACAAGGGCTAGAAGAGTTTGAAGGCGTATTCATTCCAGGCGGTCATGCACCGCTTATCGACCTGGCAAACAATCCTCAAGTGGGTGAAATTTTGTCTCACTTTCACAGTGAAGGAAAACCTACTGCCGCTATCTGCCATGGCCCAATCGCCTTACTTTCTGGGCAATCTAACCCGCAGGCATTTGAACTGGCATTGAAATCCGGTGAGCAAGCCTCATCTGAGAGTTGGATTTATGATGGCTACAAAATGACAATCTTCTCCACACCGGAAGAGGCCTATTTTGAAAGCACGTTAAACGACGCAACGTTATTGTACTACCCAGCAGACGCCATGGCGCAAGCGGGTGGCAAGATGGAATTCAAAGAAATGTGGGCGCCCAATGTAGTAGTAGACCGTGAGCTTATTACAGGCCAAAACCCGTTTTCTGATGAACTGTTAGCTGAAAAGCTTTTACAACAGTTAAATTCACAATCTAATTAAGGACAGGCAACACTATGCTTAATTTTACGTTTAAAAATCAAACCGAAATTTTGTTCGGCAAGGGGCAACTAAGTGAAGTGTCTTCACGTTTGCCGAAACAAGCAAAAGTCCTCTTCCTCTACGGTGGCGGCTCAATTAAGAAAAATGGTATTTACGATAAAGTAACGACTGCACTAGCAGGTGCTGAAGTCATTGAATTTCAGGGTGTTGAACCAAACCCAGAATTTGAAACACTGATGAAAGCTGTGAATGTCGCACGTGAAAATGACGTGAACTTCATTCTTGCGGTTGGCGGTGGAAGTGTTATTGATGGCGCGAAATTCGTAGCTGCTGCCGTTAACTTTGCAGGCGATCCGTGGGACATACTTGTTAAAGGTGCTGCATTTGAAAATCCATTACCTATTGGCGCAGTACTTACTTTACCTGCGACAGGGTCTGAGAGTAACGGTAACTCGGTAGTAAACAGAAAAGAAACCTCGCAAAAACGCGCGTTTTCTTCTGAAACAGTTCAGCCTGTTTTTGCCGTACTCGATCCTGAGTTCACCTATTCACTACCACCACGTCAAGTATCGAACGGCGTGGTTGATGCTTTTGTTCACGTGATTGAGCAATACCTTACCTACCCTGTAAACGCACCGCTTCAAGACCGCTTTGCAGAAGGAATTTTACAAACCTTAGTTCAAGAAGGTCCTAAAGCGTTAGCGACGCCTGAAGATTACGATGTGCGTGCAAACGTAATGTGGTCAGCAACAATGGCGCTTAACGGATTAATCGGCAAAGGTGTACCGCAAGACTGGGGCACACATATGATAGGTCACGAACTTACTGCGTTACACGGTTTAGATCACGCCGTGACCCTAGCAATTGTTCTACCGTCGTTAATGTTCGTGCAGCGTGACAAAAAGCAGGAAAAAATTCTGCAGCTAGGTGAGCGCGTGTTTGGCATTCAGGAAAATGACAAAGAAAAGGCCATCGACTTAACCATAAAAGCGGTTCAGGACTTTTTTGAAACTATGCAGGTTAAAACCCGCCTGTCAGACCACAACATTGAAAAGTCTGCCATTGATGGGCTAATCGAGAACCTTGAACGCAACGGCTTAACAGCGCTTGGCGAGCATGGTGACATCGATCTTGCTAAAGCCCGTGAAATTCTAACTCTTGCGGCATAACCCCTAGATTTTAAAGCACTCAGCCTTCGCTGAGTGCTTTTGTGTTTATTTAAAAAGAGAGAAATATGACTGCATTATTTGAACAATTTTCGTTAAAAGACGTGACGCTTCGCAATCGTATTGCTGTGCCTCCTATGTGCCAATACTCTGCAGAAGATGGGTTTACAAACCAGTGGCATGAAGCAAACTACCAGTCATTTGCCCGAGGCGGTGCTGGATTGGTTATCGTTGAGGCAACCGCCGTCTCGCCAGAAGGACGTATCACGCCAAATTGCTTAGGTATTTGGAAAGATGAACACGTTAGTGGCTTAAAAAATGTTGCTGATCGTATAAAAAGCCAAGGCGCTGTTGCTGGAATTCAAATTGCACATGCCGGGCGCAAAGCGAGTGCTAACCGCCCTTGGGAAGGTGATGACCACATTCAGCCAAGTGAAGAAAAAGGGTGGCAGCCTATTGGACCTTCGGCAGAAGCCTTTGGGGCACACTTACCTGTTACGCCTACAGAAATGACCAAAGCCGATATTGAGCGTGTTAAGAGTGACTTTGTGAAAGGTGCCCAGCGCGCGCTTGAAGCTGGATTCGAGTGGCTTGAACTGCATTTTGCCCACGGTTATTTGGCTCAAAGCTTTTTCTCGAAGCACGCCAATAAGCGTACCGACGAATACGGCGGTGATGCGCAAGGCCGTGGTCGATTCTTACTTGAAACACTGAGCGCAGTGCGCGCGGTTTGGCCTGAAAACCTACCGCTTACCGTACGCTTTGGCGTTATCGAATACGATGGTGATGACGAACAGACGTTGAGCGAGTCTATCGAACTTGTAAAACAGTTCAAAGAAATTGGTACTGATTTCGTTAGCGTTAGCGTTGGCTTTAACACGCCTGATGCGAATATTCCTTGGGGCCCGGCTTTCCTTGCTCCAATTGCTAAAAAGGTACGTGATGAAGCCGGGATCCCGGTTGCTACAGCTTGGGGAGTAGACACACCAGAGCTCGCCAACGATACCATTGAAAACCAACAACTTGACGTTGTTATGGTAGGTAGAATGCATCTTACTAACCCACACTGGTCTTACTTTGCAGCGAAAAAGCTAGGCGTTGAAAAACCATCTTGGGTAATGCCTGCACCATATGCACACTGGTTGGAGCGTTACGCACCATCAGACGAAAGGTAGTTATTTACTTTACGGGCAGCAGTGTTTTCGAGCACTGCTGTGTTTTTCCTCGTCTTTTGCCAATAACGTATAACGTTGCGTCTCTGCACTTGCTTTTTTCCAAGTTAGGTTTAAGGTTGCTATAAACCTCCTTCAAGATTTGGAAGAATGCAGGTTAAAGATTTTTTTTCCTCATCAGCAAAGCTTGCTGATCTAACGTCACTCCGAAGGCGCCGTGTCATTCAAATAAGCGCGGTAACAGGCTTCGGGCTTTTCGCTTCGTCTCTGGTCGCGAGAGGCATAACTTTTGATATCTTTTTACTGGGCTTGTTCTCATTAATCGTCACTGGCTCGCTCGCATACAAGTATTACGTTACCACCAGCAGTTACCTACTTTTAGGCGCTATGTCGTCAATGCTGTTTGCCCTATCCGCAACAGGTGCAGGCGTATTTGATATCGCCATGATTGGCTACCCTGGCGTCATCATATTTGCGGCTTTATTAGGTGGAATTGCCCTATTTGGCACCGTTTTATCTTTAGTGCTTCTACAGTGCATTACGCTTACGTGGTTGATAATGCACGATGTGGTAACACCAAACCCGCCTATTTTGAGCTGGTCTCATGTGCTTTTCATCATGGTTATTTACGTTATTACGGGCTTCAGCGTTTTTATTTTGATACAGGATATTCGTCGGCTTATGCAGTCACTGCAGCAAGAGGTGTCTAAAGTTGAGCAAAATAGAGCACATATCCAGCACTTAGCACATCACGATCCGCTCACAAACTTGCCAAATAGGATTTTGGGCGAGCGACTTTTCAACGAAAAGCTACGAGAGAGTGAAGAAAAAGGGCTTCAGCTCGCGCTGCTGTTCATAGACTTAGACAACTTTAAACCCGTGAATGACGCTCTTGGTCATGCTGCGGGCGATCGGTTTCTTCAAAAAATATCTCAAACCATCACCGACCACCTATCCACAAAGCAAAGTTTAATACGCTTCGGTGGCGATGAGTTTATTGTGTTGGCGCCAGAAATATCAGACAAATCTGAAATCGATGACTTATGTAAGAACTTAATTACGTGGTGTTCGAACGAATTCGAAGTGCTGCAAACCAAAGTGGTAGTATCGGGTTCAATTGGTGTAGCACAAGCGCCTTATGACGGAATTAAATTTAAACAGCTGTGCCGAAAAGCAGATATTGCAATGTACGAAGCGAAACGCAACGGTAGAAATAGATACGAATACTATGACGTTCGCTTTGACGAAGAAAACGATGAAAAATTCACACTTATTCAGCGTTTGCGCCCGGCCGTGCATGCCAATGAATTCGAGGTGTACTACCAACCGTTGATAGACCTTGCCTCTAACAAGGTTCAAGCAGTAGAGGCGCTTTTGAGATGGCCTCAGAAAGACGGATCAATGATATTCCCCGACAAGTTCATACCTTTAGCGGAAAGCAGTGGCTTGATCATCCCTCTTGGTGCGTGGGTGTTAAACCAAGCTTGTGAATTTTGCGCTAAACAGCATGAAAACGGTCATACTAATCTTACGGTTGCCGTAAACTTATCCTTCGCACAATTCAAAGATGGTACGCTCCCCGCTGTCGTTGAGCAGGCCTTACAAAATTCACAATTAGCACCGCAATTTTTAGAGCTGGAGCTAACTGAAACCATACTCGCGGATGAAAATGGCACCACTGGCGAACAGCTCGAAGCGATTAAATCGTTAGGCGTGCACTTTGCTATTGATGATTTTGGTACCGGTTACTCTAATTTAAATTATCTACAGACATTTAGCGCTCGCAAACTCAAAATAGACCGCATTTTTATCAACACCTTGGGCATTGGGGAAAACGACGCACCTTTAGTTGCAGCAATAATCAGTATTGCCGACAGCCTTGGCATGAAAGCGGTAGCTGAAGGTATTGAAAGTAAACCCGCTTTAGAAAAGCTAATAAAAATGGGATGTGACTTGGGGCAAGGCTATTATTGGAGCAAGCCACTCCCCGCGCCCGAGGTAGAACGATTCTTAAGTAATCATCCAACAAAGTAACCACTTAAACTAAGAAGTCGGAAATGTTTCGTTGTGAAGGCGCTGTTTTAGAAGCTGATGATATTTCAAACGGACGTTTTCATGCCGATGGCTTAACGCAGCATTGGCTTGCTGAAAAAATAACAATCTGCCTAAATCGAAAAACGCTAAAACCCGTGATACGTCACAAACTCTTCGTTGTCGGCGCGAGTTGAGCGAACCTCGTTTGCAGCGAACTCTGGGTCTGGATAGCCCAAGGCTATGCAAATCATAATGGCCTCATCATCAGGGATGTTAGCGTGCTTGTGTACTACATCGGACTGCATAATGCCCTGACCATTGATAACACAACCAAGCCCTAAGTCCCATGCAGCTAGCACAATGCCATACGCCAGCGACCCTAAACCAAACTGCGTGATCCCTGCTGGCTCTAAAGCCTTGTCATAGGTAAGCACCAAAGAAACGGGCGCATCAAACTGCCTAAAGCCGCGCATCATCCAATCCATACGCTTTTCCTTGTCTTCTCGGGTTATTCCCATTACGTCAAACAGCTGTATGGCTACATCAATTTGACGCTGACGGTGAATCCCCTCGTAATCCTCTTTGTATGGAAAGTCTCGAACGTGCGGTTTACCTTCAAGTGTATTTTTGGTGTTGCCTTCACGAATTTTATCAAGCACGTCGCCTGTTACTGCATGAATTTTCCAGGTTTGCGTGTTATAGGACGATGGCGCCCACTTCGCTGTGTTGATAATCGCGTCTACTGTTTCCTTAGTAACAGGCTGTTTAGTGAACCCTCTAACACTCTTTCTTGATGCTGCAAACTCGGCAAAATTCATACACTTCCTTAAACGCGGTAATTGAACTTGTTAAGTTAGAGTAAACACGACGAGTTTGCTCTTCAATAGGTGGCAAACCTAATTCAGATTGTTTGTTTTTATAGATATATATAGAAGTTTGTAAACCCTTTCATTTAGCAGTGCGTAGCAAAAGCATGTCATGAGTCAGGCACACATGATGTTTATGGAAGTTTGGCTTTCAAAAGAAGCATACGAAAGGAGTTTTATAATGGCTAAGAAACCGCAATTAACCACGTCGGCAGGCGCCCCCGTAGTAAGTAACGAAACCACTAAAACAGCAGGAGAGCGCGGCCCCGCCCTCTTACAAGATTATCAACTAATCGAAAAGTTAGCGCATCAAAACCGCGAACGAATTCCAGAACGTGTCGTTCACGCGAAAGGCTGGGGTGCACAGGGCACATTTACGGTCACGCACGACATTACCGATTACACATGCGCTGACTTATTCTCAGAAGTGGGCAAACAAACTGAAGTATTAAGCCGGTGGTCTACGGTAGCAGGAGAATCAGGCGCAGCTGATACCGAGCGTGACGTGCGAGGCTTTAGCTTGAAGTTTTACACACAACAAGGCAACTGGGATATGGTAGGTAATAATACTCCTATCTTCTTCATTCGTGACGGATACAAGTTCCCTGACTTCATTCGTACGCAAAAACGTCATCCGAAAACTAACCTGCGCTCACCAGAAGCCATGTTCGACTTTTGGGCTGCACAGCCAGAAAGCGTGCACCAAGTTACCATTTTAATGTCAGACCGTGGTATTCCGGTGTCACCTATGCACATGAACGGCTATGGCAGCCACACTTTCAGCATGTGGAATAAGGAAGGCAAGCGTCATTGGGTGAAGTTCCATTTCAAAACTCAACAAGGCATTAAAAACTACACCAATGAAACGTCTGAAAAAATCATTGGAAGCACTCGGGAAAAATATCAAGAAGAGCTATATAACGCCATTGAAGAAGGCAATTTCCCAAAATGGACAATGTACATTCAGGCCATGCCAGAAGAGGAAGCAGGACAGCAAAGCTATAACCCGTTCGACCTAACCAAGGTGTGGCCGCACGATGACTATCCGCTTATTGAAGTTGGCGAACTGGAAATGAACAGAAATCCAGAAAACTATTTTCAAATGATAGAAAACGCAGCATTCAGTCCGTCAAATGTTGTCCCTGGTATTGGCTTTAGCCCTGACAAAATGCTTCAGGCTCGCATATTTTCTTATGCTGATGCCCATCGCTATCGTTTGGGCACACACTATGAAGCACTCCCCGCTAACGCGCCGAAAAATAGCAAGGTAAACCACTATCACAAAGACGGCGCGATGCGCTTCTTTACCAATGATTTTGGTAACCCTGACGCCTACTATGAGCCCAATCAATACGAAGGTCCGGTGGCTGACTTTTCAGTGAAAGAGCCTCCGCTCCGCATTGATGGAGACGCTGATAGATATCATCAAGATGAAGCAGATGTGGACTACGTGCAGCCGCGAAAACTGTATGAGATGTTTTCTGATGATCAAAAAGAACGGCTGTATAAAAACTACGCTGCCGCAATGGGCCCGTGCTCAGATAGCGTAAAAGAGCGTTGGTACGCCGTGCTAGAAAAGGTACATCCAGACTACGCCGCAGGCGTACGAAATGCGGTAGAAAGCTTAGATACCGACGTAAATACGGTACCGATTACTGAAAATACCCCTATCGAAGATAGCTAAACGCTATTGTTGTAAGGTATCGCGGCCCAGCAGTTTTTTCCTACTGGAATCTGCTGGGCTCCACAATTTAACAAACATGGCATATTTTTAATACTTGCCTAAAACACATCTAACTGATGATAAAGAGACTTCTGTCATCAAAATATGCTCATTGAACTTTAGAACAAAACTTGTCGAGTAAGTTTGCGAGATTGAAAATTGTGGCTTACGTTTAATGTATCTAAACGTTTATAGCGCTATGTATGTCGTTATTTAAGAAGTCAAAAACAGAACAATCCACCTCTCGCCAAGCTCCATGGAAAATAGCCATAATCGATGATGAAGAAGGCGTACATGAGGTCACTAAACTCACTCTGCGGAAATTTAATTTCGAAAAACGCGGGGTTGAATTTCTATCAGCACACAGTGGCGCTGAAGGCCTAGCACTTTTCAAAGCAAATCCAGACATCGCTCTCGCTTTCGTTGATGTGGTGATGGAAACTGACGATGCGGGTTTGAATTTGGTTGAGGCCATTCGCAACGAGCTCAATAACCATACCGCCCGCCTTATTCTGCGAACAGGTCAACCTGGTCAGGCGCCGGAAGAAGAGGTAATCAGGCGTTACGACATAAACGACTACAAAGCCAAAACTGAATTATCATCGCTTAAACTTAAGTCTTGTGTGTACACAGCAATAAGGTCGTATCGGGATATTCAGACTATTGAGCAAGGTAAGCGCGGTATGGAAGACGTTTTAAAATCCTCGTCTTCCGTTTTAGCAAGCCAGTCTTTAGCCCAATTTGGCACCGCAGTGTTGAAACAGACACTTACACTGCTTAACCTAAACAACTCTGTACTCTACTTGTCTACTCAGCACACCGACTTATATGGCGATACGACCATGACGGTGCTAGGTGCCAGCGGCGACCTAGTTGGATTATGCGAACCAGGAATTTCTAGCCGAATTCCTGAAACCATCGAAGAAGAAATCAAACAAGTCTTAGAAAGCAAAAGTCACTATCAGTCTAAAGATTTATTCATCGGCTACTACCCTACTGGAGAAGATAGCCACAACATCTTGTATGTTAAGTTAGATCATCCACTGGATGCTCTGCAGCGCAAGACCTTAGAGATGTTTGCCTCTAATGTGGCGGTAATATTCCAAAATCTCACGCAAAAAGAAGACATACAAAAAACCCAAAAAGAACTCATTATGGTGCTTAGCGACGCAATCGAAATGCGGAGTAAAGAGACCGGTGGCCATGTGAGAAGGGTCATTCTTATGACCGAATTTCTCTCTGAAAAGCTTCACATGAGCCGAGAGTTTATTGAGACCATACGGTATTCAGCCGCACTTCATGACGTGGGTAAAATTAGCATTCCTGAAACTATTTTACATAAGCCGGGCAAACTCGACCCAGAAGAATGGGAGATCATGAAGACCCATGCACAAAAAGGCTACGAGCTACTTGCGGGATCTGATCGCATCGTTGCTAAAATGGGCGCCATCATTGCGAAAACGCATCATGAGCGGTGGGATGGTCAAGGTTACCCTGAAGGTTTAGCTGGAGACGACATTCCCGTGGAGGGTCGTATTATGGCAATTGTCGACGTTGTCGACGCATTGCTATCTAAGCGCTGCTATAAACCGGCATGGAGTCCTGAGGAAGTAAAAGCCTATCTTCATGAGAATTCCGGGAAACAATTCGATCCGCTAATCACCCACATCATGATAGAGCACTTCGACAGAATCCTTGAAATCCGAGCCACAGAACCGGACGAAGATGAATGAAAGAATTGCTAGAACTAATCTTATTACGCGTTAGCCAAAGCGCAGATATTGATAAAGGTGAATTAGACGTTGCTTCTAGACTTATTATCAACTCGGTGTGTGAGGGTTTGCAAATTACTCGAGCTGGCATTTGGCTGTATGATGAAATGCAAACACTGGTACAGTGCACATTGCTCATTGATAAGGGTAATGACCTAGACCACGAAAGCTTAGTGCTTACCCGGAAAGACTTTCCTCATTATTTCGAGGCGCTAGATTCAGAGAGAACCATTGCGGCCCACGACGCATTAAAAGATGTTGCAACATTTGAATTTGCAGAAGTGTATTTAACGCCGCTTGGGATTAGCTCTATGCTTGATGTCCCTATTCGCCACCGCGGCAAAATGATTGGGATAATTTGCTGTGAACATCAAGGCAAAGCCCGTGAATGGCATGCCGATGAAGTTGTATTTGCGGCGTCACTGGCAGACCTTTACGGGCGTGCAGTGAGTGCAAATGAGCGCGCAGATTACGAGCAGAGGCTAATTGAGGCCAACCAAACCCTTGAGCAAAAAGTAATAGACCGCACAGCTGAACTTGAGGCTGCACAAGAAAAGCTCGTCGAGTCAGAAAAAATGGCGGCGTTAGGAAATCTAGTCGCAGGCATTGCTCACGAAGTAAATACGCCGTTAGGCATTGCACTTACCTCCGTCAGTAACTGCAAAGAAGAACTAAAAGGCATCTATCGAGACTTCGAAAACGATGAATTAACCGAGCAGGGTTTTAAAGACTTCGAAGCTATTTGCTCTGAAGGGCTAAACTTGGCTGAAACGAGCCTGATGCGGGCAGCGAATTTAGTACAAGACTTTAAGCGCACTTCTGCTGACCAAACGTCGTTAGAAATAGAAGAAATTGCATTAGACGAATATATTCCTAGAGTCTGTAACCCTTTAAAGCCCATGCTTCGCAAAGAACAAGTCGAGCTTAGCATAGACGTTACGCCCAATTTAGTAATAACCACCTGCCCCGGTATAATTGCCCAATTGCTAACAAATTTAATATCGAATGCTCAGCGTCACGCTTTTGGTCCATCGGTAAATAACGACGTGAATAGAGTGAGTGTGAGCTGCAGTAAAAATGCCAAAGGCATTGTGATTAGCGTACAAGACAATGGCAAAGGCATACCAGAGGCGCTTCACAAGAAGGTATTCGAGCCATTTTACACCACGGCTCGTGATAAAGGCGGTACAGGGCTGGGCCTAAATATTTTATACAACTTAGTACGACAAAAATTTAACGGTGAGATTGACTTAACATCAACCCCTGGAGAGGGAACGAAAGTAACCGTCTGTATTCCGGTTGAAGACTAGCGTACCTCTCATTTTCCACTACATATACCCTGCGTTATAAATTCCCTGTGCAGCGCGCGACATTATTAAAATGTCGCCCTCACGACAGACGTGAAATCAAAGGCTGGGCAAGCTAAATACAAAAACATAACAAGGCATGTAGAAATGCAACTTTCACATTGGCGAAGTTCCGGCCACTTTTTAAACGTCGACGGTCAGCAAGTTTTTTATAAAACAGAATGGTCACCAACACATGCACTTGCTTTTGGACTATATGAAGCAGCGTAAACAATACCGAAAGCGCTGGGTAAGTGCACTGCAAAATGCCAATGCCCCTCTTCGACTAACCGCAGGTATGGCTGATCCAATCTCTGGCGCGCATATGGTGGCGCGGTACAAACAACTCATTCCTAATGCAGACGTAATTGAGCTCGATCAAATTGGGCACTATCCGCAAATTGAAAGTGCTGAAGCCGTGGTGAACTCTATAACAAGCTTTTTAGGTCGCTACGCTAACTAAACGTGAAACTTTGTCTTGATACGGCACGCGACAGGGGTAATATAAAGCTTCACTGATTTAACTCTAGACTCGCAACCAACGTTTATGGACGCTTCAACCAACAACGAAATTATTCCTGCCGCTAGCTTTAAGCAGATTGATATTGGTTTCGTGACCCCTGCTGCTTCCATAAAACGGTTTGTACAATGCATATGGGTGATTGATAACCCAGAAGGCTCAGCTACAACGCTAAACGAAAAATTTTATCCCGATGCAGGTTCTAGTTTGACTTTTTATCTCGATCAAACTAACTGTGAAGCACAATTGTTTTACCATACTCAGGTCTGCGCCATGCCGTGGGAACTGGCTTGCAGACAAATAAGTGTAAGATTTAGGCCCGGTGCCTTGAAATACTTGTTCGGTTTAACCTTTGATGACAGTAAAAACCAACAAATCGACATCGCGTTTGCTATGGTTAAGCAGCGTGATTCTTATCAACGACTGCAAGCCTATCTTATTGGAAAAACTATTAGCCAGCAGTGCTTAGCAATACAGCACTGGTTGATTGAGCTAGCAGAAAATACTGATGGAGCCTTTCAGAAATGGGAGCGCATGCTTTATCAGTCGATGAATTTACTGGTGCCCCCACAACATCTTGCCGATCAGTTCGGCGTCAGCCGAAGAACGCTGGAGCGCCAATTTCGCACTAACTTTGGTTTCTCGCCAAACAAACTGTATCAATTTGCTCAAATACGCCATGCACGATCGTTATTAACCTCAAATTCTGAAGCGCTGAGCCACGTCGCCTTGGCATGTGGTTACTTCGACCAAGCGCACTTTACGCATTCGTTTAGTGATTTCGCGCTGGAAACGCCCCTTCAGTATAGAAAGCGAAAGTTGTCGCAAATTTACAATTAAGCGTTTTGCTAAGACTTTATAGTTCTCCGCAGTTAACAGGAGATCACTATGAAAAAACGTATTACACAATCTGAGCTATATTCTGAATATCCCCATATTCTTGAACACCTCACAGGCTTGGTTAAGCCTTCAGTCAAAAGTACTTTAAGTCATAAACTCATACATTTAGTTAAGCTTCGTGCGTCACAAATTAATCAGTGCGGCTTCTGCCAACACATGCACGCCGAAGAAGCGAGAGAGTCTGATGAAAATCAGTCAAGGCTTGATGTATTGTCTGCATGGAGAGAGCTAGATTGTTTCAGTTTTGAAGAGAGAACAGCATTAGCGTGGACGGAAGCGTTAACGCTTATCCACTCTTCCACTATTACTGAAGAAATGTATAACAGTGTAGAAAGCACGTTCGGAAAAGAAGGGCTGATAGAACTCACGTCTATTATTCTGCAAATTAATAGCTGGAACCGTATTTCAGTAAGCCTTCAGTTTCAACCTTCTATTTAGTAGTAAGGAAGACGTGAAAATGACTATCATGAAACAAGTACAAAATAACAAATTGGGTGTAGCCGCCTGCTTGTGCTTTTTTTGGGGAAGCACCCTTTTCTTGCCAGCCTTCAGCAAATTTGCAACCGCTGGAGTATGGATGTTTATGGCGGGTTCTCTATTGATGCTTTTAGACATCTTGAGCATTAAAACCAACTAGGCTTTGTTATCAATCGTGTAAGGTGAATGCTGATCCCCCGTTTATGGGGTAGAGCCTGATATATATGGCATAAGCCATTGAATGGGGAGAGAGAAGTTGGTCGGTGTGAGAGGATTTGAACCTCCGACCCCTGACACCCCATGAATGAATCACAAGTTCATAAAAACCTAATAAAAACACACACCTCACAAACAAATCAAGCACTTAACCCCACCCCACCAATAAAAGTTTGTATCTAAAATATACTGGAAATAACGGTTTATTGCTTTAAAATGGCTACAAAACGGCTACTAAATTTAAAAAAGTAGCCACCAGCCATACTAAAGCAGGGGTTAATAGTGAATACACTAACCGCAGAAACCAGCATTACTAAAGCCAAGGTTAATACCTTTAAGAAGACAGCAAGCTTAAATGATCAATTAGGTTGCGACCTTATAAAAGGTTTTCATCTAAAGAAGACACGAAACGAAAGCACAAAGAAAAACAATAAAGGTGAAACGGTAAAGGTTAACGCTCGCTTTGTTTGGCGTTATCGCTATACAGACGCAGGTGGAAAAAGACGAACCGTTACTATCGGTGACTATGATGCTTTCCCAGCTCCTAAAGAAGCCGCTGGCGTGGCTAACAGTTGGAAATATAAAGAAGTTGATCCATTAGAAGAGAAGAAAAAGAAAACGGCTGAAAAGCAGGCACAAGAACAGGAAGAAGCAAAACGCCAATACCTAAAGCTTGGCGCATACTTTAAACAGTATAAAAAAGTGATACCTGACTCACCCGACGTATTGAGAAAAATAGAAGTAGAGTTTAAGCACCTATTTGACCGAGAAATGGATAAGTTAACCCCTCAAGATATTACAGCTTGGTATAACAAGAGAAAGGGCGCAGGCTGTAAACGCTCTACGTTAGTGGGTTATTTTGGTGCTTTAAAAGCTATGCTTAACCATGCTGCAGGAAAAAAGAAAGGCGAGCAGAACGACAACCCAATTTTGGAAATTAACCCATTGCGTGACTATTCACTACCAAAGCTAACAAAGAGTGAAAGACAACAAGCTTTGATTGAAAAGGATGAACAGTTAGCCAAGCGGGATATTTTCTCAGATGAAATTAAGCAAAAAATCGATATGGGTTTACGGCGGTATGCCGAAGAAATACGAGAGCAGCGCAGACGCAGCAGAAAACACGGAAAGCCACACTTACAAGATTTAGATCAAGTCACCTATCCACACTGGTTTTTTCCATTTTGCACCATCGCTAGGCTAACTGGGATGCGGCCTAGTGATATTTATTCGCTTAGATGGTCAAACATTCATACCAATGATTTGCAGCGCACGCAGACGCTAATATTCACGCCTAAGAAAACACAGCACAAAGGCGAGAATCCTATTACGGTAAGGTTTCCAGTTTACAAAGAGTTAAAAGAAGTATTCGATAAATGGCGAGAGCAACTAGGCGACCACACGCAGGGGCTTATATTCAAGTCTGAAAGAACAGGTAAAGAGCTAGAACGTAAAGCGCATCTCAAACACTGGGAACACATAAAAAAACTTGGCGAGCTACCTGATGACCTGCAATTTTATTCATTCAGACATAACTATATTAGTTCCTTGCTCAGAGACGGGGCGAACCCAGCTTATATAAGTAAATTGGTTGGTCATGCTGACACCACTATGATATTCAAGAATTACTTTCGTGCAGATGAAGATCATTTACATGATATTGCTATGCTTGCCGCGCAAAGCTGGGGTAGTGATAACGAAAAAGACATCAAGGAAGAATCAGGATGAGTAAAGAGTTTACAGACTATTTCACCGAGAATGATATTCACCGCTATATTTCCAAAGCCTCTGAAAAGGATAAGGAAAAATTAATAGAAATGAGTTTGCACGAGTTTCTTCACTCCGAAAACAAAATGCTTTTGAGCGCAGTGATAAAGTTTAGTGACCTGCATATGTTGCAGTATATCTCACAACATTCCTATGCAAAGGACGTTATATCAAACGCTATCAAAGGAAACCCACCAAAAAAACGGGGAGCGCCTAGAAATATAAATACCAAGTTAAGAAACGATAAGATAATTTATCGCATTTACCATCTACACCTCGATGACGGAATAACTATATCGAACAGCGCGCAGAACAAAGATACAGCCTTTGCTATTGTTGCGGAGGAATACCACTTGTCTATGGACTCAATTAAAACAATATGGAAAAAACGTTCCCGTAAACAATTTAATAATTTAGAGAGGGAAAGAAAGATCAAAAAATTATTAAAACAAGGGAAATTTTGGAAAATGGCACTTGGTGGACAGATACCTGACTACCTTGAATGGGGGTAACTAATTAAGGGGATTTTTACCCTTATAAAAAAAACTTTTGAGTTTTACAGTGCGACTATTGTTAGCAATTGGAAACCCAAAATGACAAACATAAACAAACCCGTATCAGATCTATTACGTCCAAAAGAAGCAGCGATGTATCTAAATATGCATCGCATAACTCTTCACAGACTTTCAGAGCGAGAGTCTAACTTCCCACAAAAAATTAAGCTTGGCGAACGCCTTTGCTATTACCGCAAAAGCGAACTAGATGCTTGGTTACAGCTGCAGAGGGCTTAATCATGGATGATATGGCACTAATGCGTAGAAACCGACTTATCAGAACGGCTAAATCGAACAAGGCAGACAGCGCACATATAAAGTTTATTTTTTCCCGCCTCAATCGCGGCTCAATGGCTTTATGTAGGCTTTTAGGGGTATGCAGTAAGCAAGGTTTCACACCAAGCGCTACGCGCAGCATGTTGTCGTGGATGGAAGATTGTGAAGTTGTTGAGTATGAATATTCCGATTCAAACACACATGTTCAATTGAGGCTGACAGTTTTAGGTAAGCGTGTTTATATCAATGAGGTGCAAGCATGAGCATCTATAAAGGCTATGGAAGCGCCCTAGCGCCAGTGGGGGCTGGCACTAAGGCTTTACCGAATACTAACGAGCATACGCAAGAATTACGGCAAAACCAGTATAGCGGTAACGGTTTTAGCTTACCACTATACACAACTGTTACCAATGCGAGGCCAGAGCAGCTTATTACGCTTGAGCATTTTGTTCAGATGATGAACAACCCTAGTGTAGGCGATAAAAATAATGCAGCGTTACTTACACCCTACATTGCGCAAGGAAAGCAAAAGGAACATGCGTTTAGTTCTAAATTTTGCACGCTGGTGGTTGATCACGATAACGACGATCTCACAAAAGAACAAATCGAGGATATTTACGCCCCTTATATGGTTAATTACTTAGCCTTTACTAGTAGCTCCCACCAGCAAAACAAAAAAGGGTTCATTGCAAACCGCTGGAAAGTGCTTATCCCACTATCGACAACTATCGACTATGAGCGTTACAGCAAATTAGAACAAGGGCTAACGCTTCATCTAAACGCTGACAAAGCACAAACGAACTTACAACAAGGTTTTTACGCCCCTAACAAGCTTACGAGCGATGCGCCGTACGATACCATTGTTTGTCTAGACCTAGCTGAGCTAGACCCGACAAGCGACACTGAAGCGCTTACAAAAGATGCTCTTAAGGCATTCGAGGCATACGAAGCAAAACAACAAGCAATGGCTAAAGCTGCGCCAGTAAAACCCAGAAATGTAAGCGGTAGTGATGGGCGCATTATCAACTTGGTTAACCAAGCATACGAGCAACAGTTAGAAGCGATTGTTCAGCAGCGCGGAAACAAGCGTATTGGGCAACGTTTTCTATCACCGTTTAGTAATTCTGGTACGGCTGGCATCGTCACTTATACCTCTGATGATGGTAAAAGACGTCTTTACTCACATCATGGTGAAAGCGACCCGTTATCGAACCTTAATCATGGTGGTCATTCGCTTGATACGTTTGACGTGCTCTGTACTTTGGAGTTTGGCGGCAATGCTAAAAAAGCTATTACTCATTACGCCAATGAACTAGATCCACAAGGGCAAAAAGAAAGGCAGCGTATACATGCTGAAAGAATCGAAAGCCCATACCAAGGCGATCAAGAGTCTGTAAAAGCGATGTTTAATGCTGAACTACCCAAAACTACAGAAGTGAATATTTCAAACCCACCTGGTCTAGCTGGGAAAATTTGTGAATTTATCAAGGTTACAGCCAAGCGTGAGCGCCCAGAACTATACCCACTTGCTGCGCTTCATTTAATGGCGTTGATTGGCAAAAACCGTGAAAGCGAATACACAAGCAAGCTTAACTTAATGACCTTAGGTATTGCTGAAACTGCAGCAGGTAAAGAGGCAGCCCAGAATGCGATCAAAGTTTTAGCTAATAGTGCAGGTAGTTCTAAGTATATACATGGTAACGCAGGAAGCTTTAAAGAGCTTATAACCAACTTAGTTGACGGTGATGGGGCTAGCCTTTACATCGTTGACGAGGTGCACAGCTTACTGGGGGCAATGAAAAATAAGAACGCGCAGACATACGAAACAAAAATGGAAGCGGAAATTCTAACAATGAGCGCTACCGAACTATATTCTTTTAGAGGTATGGAAAAGAAACCATTAACAACAGATTACAAAGCCAAGCTTGCATGGGCGCAAGCCGAGCTTGAAAAAGCGCCAGAGGATGAAAACGAAGTTTGCAAACTGGAGTCATACAAAGAGCAGTGCGAAAAAGTTCTTTCACACTTAGAAAATGGCTGGCCTAATCCTTTCTTTTCAATGATGGGGCACAGCGTACCCGATAGATTAGATTCTTTTGCTAATCCAGAGAACATAGCTAGTGGTCTATTAGGGCGAATGCTGGTGGTTAGATGCCCCGACAATAGAGAGAAACTAAAGCGCGAAAAACGTAATAAGTTACAAGAAGCTTCATTAAAAGACGAGATTCTTTATTCTATCGACCAAATACAATCAGATAAGCGGATTATTGGCGTTACTGATGAAGCGTACCAGTTTATTAATGAGTGTATAGATTGGTATGACGAGGACGAGCAGCTTAACAACCCCGTTATTGGCGGCATTTACGCCAGAGCGCCAGAACAACTGATGAAAGTTGCATCTATATTAGGGTTAGACGGTGGCGAAATTAAGCTTAAACACGCCCAGTACGCCCACGCTCTAGTTAAGAGCTCAGTAGAAGACATTAAATACTTGATTCTAAAAGGCCATGCTAGCCGAACTGATGCAGAAGAAACTACCGTCTTGCTAAACGCAAAACAAACCATATTGCGAAATTGTAAGGCCAGCGGCTTACCTTTAAGCAAGATACATGAAAAGGTTAAAAGTTGTAGCGGCATAAAGGAACTTCAAGCCAAAGACGGTAAGCGCGACATTACACAGGAGTTAATAACACAACTTATCACTACCAATCATTTGGAATTCAAAAAGGACGGACGTAAAGAACGCTACGTCACAATAACGGATTACTAAGGGGCTTAATGCCCCTTTTTTTATTGAAGTTCCTATACTTTCTAGCAGAAACTATAACGTACATCCCACGTATTTAAAGGGCTAGGCACGAAGTTTCCACAAAAGGCAACTTAAGATAATAAAAATAAGAAAGAGAGAGGAAGAAAAAGAAAGAGATTTTTTGTATTTACTAGAAAGTTAAGGCTAAACCCATACGGGGGGCGGCTTTCACGTTATAGTAGCTTGTAGAAAGTTACTAGAAAGTTAGTTTTTGACGAGCTTTTTAAGTGGGGAAAAACTCCAAACTTTCCCGTTAGAAATTTTTATCATTCAAAAATAATACGACTTCCAAGCTTGTATATTACTTCGTAACAGACGCGCTTCGAACGATAATCAGATGCAAATGCATCTTTTGGGAGAGGAACAGTCGACTGAATAACCCTGTCAATTGACATTTGTGCACAGTCTATAACTTGATTGTCGGCATCAGCTTTAAAGTCTCTAAGTTCAAAAAGCTTTTCAACCGTCATTCCGCACCTAATTAACTGATTTATTTTTCTTGACACCGATCCCCCATTTTGATCTATTACTCATCTTTGGGTGCAGCAAAATGGCTATTTCT